>CAZBTE010000298.1:0-3122 GCA_964494665.1 uncultured Limnobacter sp. | reverse complement strand
CACCGTCGCCGACGGCCGCACGCCGAGCTGTACGAGCTGTCACGGCGAGAGCCCGACACACATCAACAAGCCGGAAGGCGTCGTCGAGCGGCCGAAGCCGGACATCGACTTCGTCGAGCACTCGAAAACACCCGTCGAACAGCGCAACCAGGCCTGTCTGAGCTGCCACCAGGGCGGCAAGCGGACCCACTGGCAGACCAATCTGCACGCCGCGCGCGATGTCGCCTGTACTTCCTGCCATGAAGTGCATGCGCAGCACGACAAGGTCCGCGACAAGCAGGCGCAGGCGGAGGTGTGCTTTGCGTGCCACAAGGAACAACGCGCGCAGATCGACCGCCCGTCGCGCCATCCGATCAAGGAAGGCAAGGTCGCCTGTTCGGACTGCCACAATCCGCACGGCACTGCGGGCGAGAAGATGATGGTGCGCGACAGCGTCGTCGACACCTGCTACAGCTGCCACATGGAGAAGCGCGGGCCGTTCGTGCGCAGCCACCAGCCGGTCACCGAAGACTGCTCGATCTGCCACAACCCGCACGGCACGATGAACGACAACCTGCTCAAGCAGCGCTCGCCGTTCCTGTGTCAGCAGTGCCACGAGCCGAGCACGCACCAGGGCACGGTGCCCACCACCACCGGCAACTCGGCCTTCGCCCTCGCCCGCGGCTGCACCAATTGTCATACCCAGATCCATGGTTCCAACAATCCATCGACGGCGGATGGCCGCGGCTTGCGCCGTTGAAACGGGGAGGACGATCATGAGCAAGACGAACGGTTTTCGTGGCGCAAGCCTCGGCGTGCTCGCGGCCTCGATGGCTGCGGCATTCGGTCCTGCCCTCGCGCAGGAGGACGACGAGGTGTTCCGCCTCGTCCGCCCGGAGAGCACGCTCGAATTCGGCGCCGGCCATCTCAGCGACGACGCGATCCGTTTCGGCCAGTACAGCGGTTTGAAGGCCACCGGGCTGTACGGCATCGGTAACATCGAGTTCGTCGGCCGCGACGACGCTTCCGGCACCTGGCTGCGTTTCGATGCCCGCAACCTCGGGCTGGAAAGCCGCGAGCTGCGCTTCGAGCGCGAGCGCCAGGGCGATTGGCGCTATTCGATCGAGTACGCCAAGACGCCGCGCTATTCGCAGTACAAGGTCAATACCGGCCTGCTCGGCATCGGCCACGATGTGCAGACGGTGACGCCGGTCGCTGCGGGGGCGGGCTTCGACACCCGGCTCAAGACCGAGCGCGAAGGCGTGATTCTGGGAGGGCAGAAGTTTCTCGGCAGCGGGCTGGACATCCAGGTCCGGTTCAAGAACGAGACCAAGGAGGGCGAGCGCCTGTTCGGCCGCGGGCGCTTCGACCAGCGCCAGTTCCTCGCCGAGCCGATCGACCACACGATGCGCCAGCTCGACGTGATTCTCGGCTACACCGGAAACAAACTGCAGCTGTCGGGCGGGTACTACGGCTCCTTCTTCGAGAACGACAAGCGGGCGCTGACGGTCTTCCCCTTCGCCGCCGGCAACGTCACCAACAACTTGAGTCCGATCGCCTTGCCGCCGGACAATCAGGCCCACCAGCTCTACCTGAGCGGCGGCTACAGCTTCACTCCGACGACGCGCGCCAACTTCAAGCTCGCGCGCGGGATGGCGACGCAGGACGACCGCTTCGTGGTCGCATCGGTGCCGGGGCGAGCCGATCTCGACGGCCGTGTCGACACCACCCTGATCCAGGCCGGTCTCAGCGCGCGCCCGTTCAGCAAGCTGTCGCTGCTGGCGAACTTCAAGTACGAAGATCGTGACGACAAGACGCCGGTGCGGCAGTACTTCCCGAACGCCACCCCGGGCACGGTCAACGCCTTCAACGAGCCGCGCTCCCTCCAGTCGAAAGTCGGCAAGCTCGAGGCGAACTACCTGCTGCCCGCCGGTTTCCGCGTCGTCGGCGGGGTCGACCATGAAGAGCGGGATCGCACCGTCGTTCCGGTGCGGCAGGTGACTTATCGCGAACAGACGCAGGAAACCGCCTACCGCTTGGAACTGCGGCGCGCGCTGTCCGAGACCTTGAACGGCTCGATTGCCGCGGTGAAGAGTGACCGCGAAGGGTCGCGTTTTCAGGCCGACGTGGTTCCCGCCACCGGACCGGTCGCGCCCTTGCACCTGGCCGACCGGGAACGCGACAAGCTGCGTCTGAAGCTCGACTGGGAGCCGCTCGAGGCCTTGTCGGTGCAGTTCATGGGCGATCTTTCGCGCGACGACTACCGCAGCGCCTACCTCGGCCTCGACGATGGTCGCGCCACGTTCTGGTCGATCGACGCTGCGTACCGCTTCAACGACGCCTGGCAGGCGCTGGCGTGGGCCTCGCGGGAGTCGGTGCGGATCGACAACGACACGGTCGCCGGCGGTGTTGGCTGGTCCGCCGATGTCGCGCAGCGCACCCGGGCGTTCGGCGTCGGCCTGCGGGGAAACCTGGGCGAGCGCTGGAAATTCGGCGGCGACCTCCAGTACTCGCGCGACCGCTCCAACTACGGACTGAGCGGGGCACCGACCGCCACTGCCGTCCTGCCCGATGTGGAATACACGCTGAAGACGTTCAAGCTGTTCGCCGAGTACGAGATGAAACGCGATCTGGCGCTGCGCATCGACGCGGTGCATGAGCGCTGGCGCACCAACGACTGGCTGTGGGCGGTCTATCAGTATGCGGACGGCACGACGCTCGAGCAGGACGAGCGCCAGAACGTCACTTTCGTCGGCCTCTCGGTGCGCTACCACTGGCGCTGAGGGCCCGAGCCGACCGGCTTCGACGGCAGGGACCGGGACGGCAGCGCACGCTTTGCCACGGGCGGCGTGCGCTGCCGGCACAGGCTCAGGGACGGTAGGCCGATTCGCCGTGGGCGGTGATGTCGAGCCCTTCGCGTTCTTCGTCTTCCGGCACGCGCAGGCCGACGAGGAGGTCGGCGATCTTGTAGGCGACGAAGGCGACCACCGCCGACCACACGACGGTGACGATCACGCTCCAGGTCTGGATCCACACCTGGCTGGCGATCGAGAAGTCCTCGCCGCCGGTGCCGCCCAGGCCAGGGGCGGTGAATACCCCGGTGAGGACCGCACCGAGGATGCCGCCCACGCCATGCACGCCGA
>CAZBTE010000297.1:0-3127 GCA_964494665.1 uncultured Limnobacter sp. | reverse complement strand
CGACGCTACGACGAGCAGGGTGCCGACGAGCTGACGTTCCTCGACATCACCGCTTCCAGCGACGAGCGCGACATCATCCTGCGCGTGATCGAATCGGTGGCCGAGCAGGTGTTCATCCCGCTCACCGTCGGCGGGGGCGTGCGCGAGGTCGACGACGTGCGCCGGTTGCTCAATGCCGGCGCCGACAAGGTGTCGATCAACACCGCGGGCCTGCAGGATCCGCAACTCATCGCGCAGGCGAGCGCGCGCTACGGCGCCCAGTGCATCGTCAGCGCCATCGACGCCAAGGCGTCCGGACCGGGCCGCTGGGAAGTCTTCACGCACGGCGGACGCAAGCCTGCCGGCCGCGACGCGGTGGAGTGGGCGCGCGAAGTCGAGCGGCTCGGCGCCGGGGAGATCCTGCTCACCAGCATGGACCGCGACGGCACGAAGCAGGGCTTCGACCTGGCGCTCACGCGCGCAGTCGCCGACGCAGTCGGCATTCCCGTGATCGCCTCGGGCGGCGTGGGCACGCTGCAGCACCTGGCCGATGGCGTCACCGAGGGGCGTGCCGACGCCGTGCTGGCTGCGAGCATCTTCCACTTCGGCGAGTTCACCGTGGGCCAGGCCAAACGCTACATGGCCGAGCGCGGCATCCCGGTGCGAATCGACTGATGGCCGCGAGCGACCCCGCCTGGCTCGACGAGGTCGCCTGGGATGCCGCAGGCCTGGTGCCGGCGATCGCCCAGGACGCGGATACGGGCGATGTCCTGATGGTTGCGTGGATGAATCGCGAGGCGCTTGCCGAGACGCTCGCCACCGGCCGCGCCGTCTACTGGTCGCGCTCGCGCGCGCGCCTGTGGCGAAAGGGCGAAGAGTCGGGGCACGCGCAGGCGGTGCGCGAGGTGCGCATCGACTGCGATGCCGACGTCGTCCTGCTGCGGGTCGAGCAGCACGGTGGCATCGCCTGCCACACGGGGCGGCGCTCGTGCTTCTTCCGGCGCTTCGCAGACGGTCGCTGGGAGGTGGTCGAGCCGGTGCTGAAAGACCCGGAGTCGATCTACCGATGAAGCCGGCCGGCAAACCAGCGGAGGTGCTCGAACGGCTGGCGGCACTGGTCGAGTCGCGTCGCGGTGCCGATCCGGAGCGATCGTACGTCGCGCGGCTGCTCGCCCGCGGTCCCGACGCGATCCTGAAGAAGATCGGCGAAGAGGCCACCGAGACAGTGATGGCGGCCAAGGACGGCGATCCGGCACGCATCGTCGCCGAGACCGCCGACCTGTGGTTCCATTGCCTCGTGATGCTGGCTCATTACGGGCTGTCCCCGATGCAGGTGCTCGACGAGCTCGCCCGCCGCGAAGGCGTGTCGGGATTGGACGAGAAGGCTGCGCGGCAGCGCGATGGGCACGCAAAGGAGCAATCAGAGTGAGTGCGAATTCCGGATCCCCGGAGCACGGGGAACAGAAGGCCGACTGCCTGTTCTGCCGCATTGCGCGCGGGGAGATCGCCTCGCGCAAGGTCTACGAGGACGACGACATCGTCGCCTTCCATGACATCAATCCGGCCGCGCCGGTCCATCTGCTGGTCGTTCCGCGCGTGCACGTCGAGAATCTCTACGACGCCGACCTGGCGCACCAGGCGCTGCTGGGCAAGATGCTCGGCGTGGCGGGCCGACTGGCGCGCGAACAGGGAGCGAGCGACGGCTTTCGCCTGGTGATCAACAATGGCCGGGTCGGCAGGCAGGAGGTGTATCATCTCCATGCACACATATTGGGCGGACCCTCGCCTCTGGGCTCGGGGTTCAACCGCTGACAGGAGTACGCGATGGGAGCGATGAGCATCTGGCACTGGTTGATCGTGCTCGTCATCATCATGCTGGTTTTCGGAACCAAGAAGCTGCGCAACATCGGCACGGATCTTGGTGGAGCGGTGCGCGGTTTCAAGGAAGGGGTCAAGGAAGGCACCGATCAGGCCGCTGCCGAGTCGCAGAAGCAGGCGTCCAAGACCATCGATGTCGAGGCGCGCGAGAAGAACTGATCGCCGGCCCTCCTGCCCGGCTCCCTCTGCGAGCGGTCGCGTGCGGCCGCTCGCGTCGTTTCGGGGGGACGCAATCGGGGCGGGGCCGGCTGCCTGAGGCGCGTCAATGTTCGATTTCGCCTTTTCCGAGATGGTGATCGTGGCGGTCGTGGGTCTGATCGTGCTCGGTCCTGAACGCCTGCCCAAGGTGGCGCGCCAGGCGGGCCAGTGGCTGGGCAAGCTGCAGCGCTACGTGGCCGACGTCAAGTCGGACATCAACCGCCAGATGGAGCTCGACGAACTGCGCAAGTTGCAGAGCGAAGTCACCGGCGCGGCGCGTGATCTCGAAGCCACGCTGCAGTCGACAGTGGCCGAGACGAAGTCGGAGTTCGATTCGATTGCTGCCGACTTCGAGGGCACGCAGGGCCCGGCGGCCGAGGAGCCGGCCACTGACTGGGACAGGGTCTATGCACACCGGCGCGTGCGCGATCGCATCAACGAGCGGCGCCGCGAGCGCGAGCGGACACTCGGCTACAAGCGTCCGCAGCGCCGGCATCATTGACGGGGGCCGGTCGGCCCTGATCCGCGGGCGGCGCGGCGCCACAGCACGAACCGGTCTCCATGAGCCAGGAAGAAAGCTTCGTTTCGCACCTCGTCGAACTGCGCGACCGCCTGATCAAGTCGCTGGTGGTCGTGCTGATCCTGTTCGGCGTGTGCTTCTACTTCTCCGGCGAGATCATGAAGTTCCTGTCGCAGCCGCTGTACCAGTCGCTGCCTCCGGGAACGAAGCCGGTGTTCACCGACCAGGCGGGCGCGTTCTTCACGCTGACCAAGGTGTCTTTCCTGACGGCCGTGCTGCTGTCGCTGCCGTGGATCCTCTACCAGGCCTGGGCGTTCGTGGCGCCCGGCCTGTACGAGCACGAGAAGAAGTTCGCGCTGCCGCTGATCGTCTCGTCGGTGTTCTTCCTGGTGGTGGGAATCGGCTTCGCCTACTGGTTCGTGCTGCCGGCCGCCTACAAGTTCTTCTTCGCGTTCGCCTCTCGCACCGGGGCCGACATCCTGCAGGACCTGCAGAAATACTGGGACTTCACGCTGGCGATCTTCTTCGGCTTCGGGCTCACCTTCGAAGTGC
>CAZBTE010000296.1:0-3139 GCA_964494665.1 uncultured Limnobacter sp. | reverse complement strand
ACGAGCGCAAGGCGCGCGAGATCGCGCTGTTCCGCCAGGGCAAGTTCCGCGACGTCAAGCTCGCCAAGCAGCAGGCGGCCAAGCTCGAGAACGTGTTCGAGCAGATGGGCGCCGGCGAGGTGAAGACGCTGGCGCTGATCGTCAAGGCCGACGTGCAGGGCTCGCAGGAAGCGCTCGCGCACTCGCTGCTCAAGCTGTCCACCGACGAGGTCAAGGTGCAGATCGTGCACCAGGGCGTGGGCGGCATCAGCGAGAACGACGTCAACCTCGCGACCGCGTCGAAGGCGGTCATCATCGGCTTCAACGTGCGCGCCGACCAGCAGGCCAAGCGGCTGGCCGAAACCAACGGCATCGACATCCGCTACTACAACATCATCTACGACGCGGTCGACGAAGTGAAGGCGGCCATGTCCGGCCTGCTCTCGCCCGAGCAGAAGGAAGAGGCGATCGGCCTGGTCGAGATCCGCCAGATCATCCGCGTGCCCAAGATCGGCAACATCGCGGGCTGCATGGTGCTCGAAGGCGTGGTGCGACGCGGCGCGAGGGTGCGCCTGCTGCGCGACAACACCGTCCTGTGGACCGGCGAGCTCGATTCGCTCAAGCGCTTCAAGGAAGACGTGCGCGAGGTCCGCGAGGGATTCGAGTGCGGCCTGTCGCTGAAGAACTTCAGCGACATCAAGGAAGGCGACCAGGTCGAGGGGTTGGAGATCAAGGAGGTGGCGCGCACGCGGTGAGGCGGGCGCCCGGGTGCCATGACGAGTCATCGACCGGGCGGCACGAGCCGCAGCGTGCGGGTCGCCGAGCAGGTGCACCACGAGCTCGCCGAGCTGATACGCGCCGAGCTGAAGGATCCGCGCGTCGGCATGGTCACGATCACCGGCGTCGACCTGACGCCCGACTATGCCTACGCGACGGTGTACTTCAGCGTGCTGCCCGACGACGAGCCAGCGGTGGCCGGCACGCTGGCCGGCCTGCGCCGCGCCGCCGGCTTCCTGCGCTCGCAACTCGGGCGCCGGGTGCGCATCCACACCACCCCCGAGCTGCGCTTCGTCCACGACCCCTCGGTCGAGCGCGGCATGGCGATGTCGAAGCTGATCGACGAGGCGAACAGGCGCCACGCCGACGACTGAGTCCGCAATTCGCACTCCCACCCCGACCGCTTTGGTGCCGCCTCCGGCACGGCGCATGACCCAGAAGAAGCACCCCCGCGACCCGGTCGACGGCATCCTGCTGCTCGACAAGCCGAAGGGCATGAGCTCGAGCGACGCCCTGCTGCGCGCGCGCCGGCTGCTGAACGCGCGCAAGGCCGGCCACGGAGGCACGCTCGATCCGCTGGCGACCGGCCTGCTGCCGCTGATGTTCGGCGAGGCGACCAAGTTCGCCAACGATTCGCTCGATGCCGACAAGACCTACCTTGCCGAGCTCACGCTCGGCGTGGTCACCGACACCGCCGACGCCGAGGGCCGGCCCGTTGCACGGCGCGAAGTCCGATGCGACGAGGCCGCGTTTCGCGCCGCTGCGGCCGCCTTCGTCGGCGAGATCGACCAGCTGCCGCCGATGCACTCGGCGCTCAAGCGCGACGGCAGGCCGCTGTACGAATACGCCCGTGCCGGCATCACGCTCGAGCGCGCCACCCGGCGCGTCACGATCCACGCCATCGAGACGCTTGCGTTCGACCTGCCGCACGCGACGATCCGGGTGAGCTGCAGCAAGGGCACCTACATCCGGACGCTGGCAGCCGACATCGGTGAACGACTCGGCTGCGGCGCACACCTGAACGCGCTGCGCCGCGAACGGGTCGGCGCGCTGTCGCTGGACGCCGCCGTGACGCTCGAGACGCTCGAAGCGCTGTCGCTGGCCGAGCGGCGTGCGCGGCTGGCGCCGCCCGACGCGCTGCTGGCTGCGCTGATTCGCGTGGACCTCGACGAGACCGGCGCAGGCCGCTTCCTGCACGGCCAGAAGCTGCGGGCACCGTCGGCGGCCTTGTGCGCCGGCGAAGAGGCGCGCGTGCGCGTCTATGGCCCCGACGGGTTGCTCGGCGTGGCCGCGGTACTCCGCGGTGCACTGGTTCCGCAGCGACTGATCGCGACCGGTGGTGCCGACGCCGCCACAACCTCCAACGGACACACGCCATGAGCCTTGCCATCCGCAACATCGCGATCATCGCCCACGTCGATCACGGCAAGACCACGCTGGTCGACCAGCTGCTGCGGCAATCGGGCACTTTCCGGGTGAACCAGCAGGTGGCCGAGCGGGTCATGGACAGCAACGACCTCGAGCGCGAACGCGGCATCACGATCCTGGCCAAGAACTGCGCGGTCGAGTACGCGGGCACCCGCATCAACGTCGTCGACACGCCTGGGCACGCCGACTTCGGTGGCGAGGTCGAGCGTGCGCTGTCGATGGTCGACGGCGTGCTGCTTCTGGTCGACGCGGTCGAGGGGCCGATGCCGCAGACGCGTTTCGTCACGCGCAAGGCGCTGGCACTGGGCCTGAAGCCGATCGTCGTGGTCAACAAGATCGACCGTCCCGGCGCGCGCCCCGACCGGGTGGTGAGCCAGACCTTCGACCTGTTCGACAAGCTCGGCGCCACCGAGGAACAGCTCGACTTCCCGGTCGTCTACGCGTCGGCCGTCAACGGCTTCGCGGTCGATCGCCTCGAGGCGCTGCCTGCGCAGGGCGTCGCAGGGCCCGACGATGCCGCAGCCGCGGGCCTGTCGATGAAGCCGCTGTTCGAGGCGATCCTGCGCCAGGTGCCGGCGCGCGAGGACGACCCCGACGGTGCGCTGCAACTGCAGATCTCTGCGCTGGACTATTCGAGCTATGTCGGCAAGATCGGCATCGGACGCATCAACCGCGGACGCATCCGCAGCGGGCAGGCGGTGAGCGTGCTGTTCGGCGATCCGGCCGAGACCGGCGTGGCGCCGATCACCGCACGCGTGAACCAGGTGCTGCGCTTCCGCGGCCTGGAGCGCGTCGTGGTCGACGAGGCCGAGGCGGGCGACATCATCGCGATCAACGGCATCGAGCAGCTCGACATCGGCTCCACCGTCTGCGACCCGGCTGCGCCGCAGGCGCTGCCGATGCTGAAGGTCGACGAGCCGACGATGTCGATGGAGTTCATGGTCAACACCTCGCC
>CAZBTE010000295.1:0-3144 GCA_964494665.1 uncultured Limnobacter sp. | reverse complement strand
TCCAGATCCTGAAAGCCTGCGGCGTGAAGAGCCTCGTCACCGTCAACGTGCTCGAGGACGAGGAAGTCCGCCAGTCGATCAAGGACTACTCGAACTGGCCGACGATTCCGCAGCTGTACGTCGGCGGCGAATTCGTCGGTGGTTCGGACATCCTGACCGAGATGTACCAGTCGGGCGAACTGCAGAAGCTGCTGCCGCAGTCCGCGAAAGCCTGAACCCGCCCGCCGGTTGGGCGTTCGCGCGCCCGGCGAGGCCGGACCTCGGGGCCTGCGCGCGGAGGGCACGTGCGGCGGCGGCGCGCCAGTAGAATGGCGGCCGTGAACCCTCGCCGCCTCATCGTCGCGATCACCGGCGCCACCGGTTCGGTGTACGGGGTGCGCCTGCTCGAATTGCTGCGCGCAACGCCCGGCATCGAGACGCACCTGCTGGTCACGCCGGCCGGGTGGATGAACGTCGATCACGAATTGCGGCGCCCGCGGCGCGAGGTCGAGGCGCTCGCCCACGTGGTCCACTCGGTGCGAGACGTGGGTGCGAGCATCGCGTCGGGGTCGTTTCCCACCGCGGGGATGGTCGTGGCGCCGTGCTCGATGAAGACGCTGGCCGGCGTCGCACACGGTTTCTCGGACAACCTGGTGCATCGCGCCGCCGACGTCGTCCTCAAGGAGCGGCGCCGGCTGGTGCTGCTGGCGCGCGAAACGCCGTTGAATCTCGCGCATCTGCGCAACATGACCGCCGTCACCGAGATGGGCGGCATCGTCTTTCCGCCCCTGCCCGCGTTCTACCACCGGCCGCAGGGCATCGACGAACTGATCGATCACACCTGTGCACACGTGCTCGACCTGTTCGGCATCGAGCACGGCCTGGCGCCCCGCTGGGGCGGCCTGCACGCAATCGAAGAAGGAGAATGCTGATGAAGCTGCTCGTGGCCACCGACGGATCGAAGAACGCGCTGCGGGCGGTGAAGTACGCCGCGAAGCTGCTCGGCAAGCTCAGCGACGGAGGGTCGATCACGCTGATCAGCGTGCACGACGACGTCGCGTTGCGGCACGCGCGCCGGTTCGTGGGCAAGCAGGCGGTCGACGACTACCTGCGCGAGTTGAGCGAGCAGGATCTCGTGGACGCGCGCAAGGCGCTCGACGAGGCCGGCATCGCGCACGACATGATCATCCGCACCGGCCACGTCGCCACCGAGATCGCCGAAGCGGCCTCGGCCGGCAAGTTCGACCTGCTGGTGCTCGGCTCCAAGGGACGCACCGCGTTGAAGGACCTGCTGATCGGATCGGTGGCCAAGCGCGTGGCCGAGCTTTCGGCGATTCCGGTGCTGCTGGTCAAGTGAATCCTTCCCGTTCGAGGAGCGTCGCATGTCGCTGATCATCGGCTGGGCGATCAACGCCGTCAGCCTGCTGTTGCTCGCGTGGATGATTCCGGCGGTCAACGTTGCCAGCTTCGGCACCGCGCTGATCGCTGCGCTGGTGCTGGGGTTGCTCAACGCGGTGATCCGCCCGGTGCTGCTGGTGCTGACGTTGCCGGTCAACGTGCTCACGCTGGGCCTGTTCACCTTCGTGATCAACGGCTTCCTGTTCTGGCTGGCGACGCGCATGCTCGATGGCTTCGAGGTGCGCAGCTTCGGCTGGGCGATCCTGGCCGCGATCGTCTACAGCCTGATCAGCTGGGCGGTGAGCGCGCTGGTGCCGGGGCGGCGCGGCTAGGGCCTGTTCACCTCCACGATCATCCCCGCGCCGGGGTGCGTCACAGCATGAAACCGAGATCGCTGCTAGGGAAGTTGCGCAGGTTCGGGAACACGTCGGCGAGCTGGTCGTCGGACAGGCCGAACCATCGGGCCAGCGTCGCGGCGTACTGATCGACCGACAGGCCCGGCAGCAGGCGGCCCTGTCCGACGTCGTCGTCGGTGTTCACGCCGATCACCGGATAGCGCCCGTAGATGTCCTTGCCGCGAACCGCGCCGCCACTGACGAAGTGGTGCGCGCCCCAGCCGTGGTCGGTGCCGTCCCCGTTGCTGGTCAGCGTACGTCCGAAATCGGACGCGGTGAACAGCGTCACGTCGTTCAGCGCACCGACCGCCGGGCTCGCCATCAGGCGATCGAAGTACTCGAGTGCCTGGCCAAGGCGCAACAGCAGGTTGCCCTGGTTCACCCGCTGGTTGTCGTGCGTGTCGAATCCGCCGATGCTCACGAAGAACACCTGCCGCTTTGCGCCGAGCGCAGCGCGTCCGCCGATCACGCGCGCCACCGTGAGCAACTGGGCCGCGAGTGCGTTGGCCTGGGTCGTGCCGGGAACGAGCGGCACGGCCTCCAGGCTCGCGGCCGGCAACATGGCCTCGTTGAGCGCCACCTGCGCATCGATCGAGCGGGTGGTCACGCGATTGATCTCGCGTTCGAACAGGTGCGGCCGGTCGGCGGTGACGACCGAGCGCAGCACGCTTGCTGCGGTGGACGAGCCGAACAGCGAGCCGCTCAGGCCCTGGATCGGTATGCCTCCGTTGGAACCGACCTGGTACTGCAGCGTCGACTGCCCGGCCAGCCAGACGGCGTTGCCCGACACCGACATGCAGGTGAACGTCGACGCGGCATTGCGGCTGGCAAGCAGGTCGCCCATGCGCCCACCCCAGCCGTAGCGTGCGCCCTCCGGCGCATAAGCCTGCCAGGTCGACTGCTGGTCGTTGTGCGAGAACAGCTTGGGCGGCCGCGGCACGCTGCCGTTGCTGTACTGCGCCCTGGTCATCGGCGCGAGCAGCGGCCCGACGTTGGCCACCACGGCGGCACGCCCGGCGTCGAACAGCGCCTGCACCGGGCCGAGGTTCGGATGCAGCGCGAACGCACGGCCCGACTGCGGCGTATTGGGCACGATCGGCAGCACGCCACCGGCCGCGCCCACCGAAGGAAGCGCGATCGGGTCCGGCGGCGTGGAGCGCAGCCGCACGTACTCGGCCCACGACGTGTTGTCGGTGGCGAGCACCATGTTGTGGTGGTCGTTGCCGCCGAACATGAACACGCACACCAGTGCCCGATAGTCGTCGGCGGTCTGCGCAGCGGCCGCGCCGATGCTCGCCAGGTTCAGCGCAAAGGGCACGCCTGCGGGCCCGAGCACCGAAAGCAGCGAAGAGGTGCGCAGGAACTCGCGCCG
>CAZBTE010000294.1:0-3148 GCA_964494665.1 uncultured Limnobacter sp. | reverse complement strand
CCACCGACTGGCTCGCCGGCCGCGAAGGGCGCATCAATCCGAACATGTTCAGCCCCGATGAGCTGCGCCGCCGCGGCGAGCGCTGATCGCGCCGCGACGGGTTCGACTCGAAACGCGTCGGGCCGGGGGGCCCGGCGCGAAGAACGACAACCAGGAGGAGGAACGGGTCCATGACCAGCAGCACCAGCAGCACCGGGGTGGCGCAAGCGGTTGCCGCGGCGCTCGCCTTTCTCGCGGCAGGCGCGATCACACCGCCGGCGCACGCGTTCAGTTTCAAGGGCGAGTCGGTGTCGGGAAGCTTCGACTCGACCATTTCATTCGGCTTCATGCGGCGCATGCAGGACACCAGCCGTAGCGTCATCAGCAACGACAACGGCGGTAACGTGCCGACGGTCGGCCCGCTCGAAGGCCGGATGAACGCGTTCTACGGGCCAGGATCGGCGTTCGCCAACCCCGACTTCAACTACCTGCAGGCCGACGACGGCAACCTGAACTACAAGAAGGGAGACATCGTCTCGGCGGCGCTCAAGGGCACGCACGAGCTGGTGCTGCACTTCCCGCAACAGTGGAGCGGCATGCTGCGCGCCACCTGGTTCCGCGATTTCAAGGTCGACGACACCCGGCGCACGCCGCTCGACCCGGTGGCCGAATCGGCTGCGGTGGACAAGTTCACCTGGCTCGACGCATGGCTGGCCAAGGAGTTCGAGATAGCCGGCCGGCCAGCCAAGGTGAAGCTGGGCAACCAGGTGATCAGTTGGGGCGAGGACATCTTCATCTACGGCGGCGTCAACGTCACCAACGCGATCAACCTGCAGAACTTCCACGTGCCCGGGACCCAGCTGAAGGAGATCTTCAAGCCGGCGCCGATGGTCTCGCTGAACGCCAACATCGCGGAGGGGCTGAGCGTCGAGGGCTACTACCAGTTCCGCTGGAATGCATTCACGTTCGACCCGGTGGGTACGTTCTTCTCGCCGGCGGACGTGGTCGGCAAGGGCGGTCATCACGCGTTCATCAACTCGACCATGCTCGGGTTGCCTCCGGGCACCGTCGGCGACCTCGGCACGATCAACCCGGCCACCGGCCAGCGCTTCACGCTCTCGGAGCTGATCGCCGAGGGCACGGCGGTGCCGCTGCTCGCGGCCAACGAACCGAAGGACTCCGGGCAGTTCGGCCTGGCCGCGCGCTGGCTGCCGGAGGGCTCGGAAACCGAGTGGGGCCTGTACTGGCTGCGCTACCACGACAAGCTGCCGTTCATGAGCTTCAACTTCGATCCGGCCCGCAGCAACCTCGCGGGGCTGGGACCCTTCATCGACTACGGCGAGAACCGCAACGTGTTCGGCATCTCGGCCAACACGAGGCTGGGCGGCTGGGCGGTGGGTGCCGAGTTGTCGTACCGGCCCAAGGATAGCGTCGGCATCGACCCGACCGTGCCGCTGGTCGGCCCGTATTCGGTGTTCGAGTTTCCGGGAAAGACGGTGCGCGGGTTCGTCGAGGAGCGCAAGTGGCAGGCGCACCTCACCGGCTTCAAGCTGCTCGCGCCGGCCGATCTCGGCGGGATGATCGGCAAACTGGGCGCCGAGGAGGGCTACTTCCTCGGCGAGCTGGCGGTGGCGCACTTCCCGCAGCTCGACCGCTCGGGTCGCATCCCTTACCTGCTCACCGACTATTCGCTTCCCGACAAGACCTCGGCCGGATTCGTGATCTCGACCGGGCTCACGTTCGCCAACGTCGGCGACTCGGGCTGGAACGTGCTGCCGCAGTTCGACCTCGCGCACGACTTCTACGGCACTTCGCCCAACGCGGCGCCGTTCGTCGAAGGACGCACCGCGGTGACGCTGTCGCTGAACTTCAACCGTTCGGACAAGTGGAAGGCCGGCATCGGCTATACGCGCTTCTCCGGCGGCGGCGGCAACAACGTGATGAAGGACCGTGACTTCCTGTCGGTGATCACCTCCCTGTCGTTCTGACCGAAACGCGGCACCACGGGGCGCCGGGCGGCGCCCCCGCCGCCCCGCTTCGCGCAGCAGCCTCCCGCATCGATCCGGCACAGCATTCATGATCGCGCACCTCGTCGGCCGGACCGAAAACCTCGTATTCCGGCACCGCGGCCTCGTGCTGGCGGTGCTGGCGCTGTTCACCGTGATGATGGGACTGTTCGCGGCCCAGCTGCGCATGGACGCCGGCTTCGACAAGCAGCTGCCGCAGGACCACGAGTACGTCCGCACGTTCTTCCAGTACCGCGACCAGGTGTTCGGCGCCAACCGCGTCATCGTCGTGGTGCGCGCGCGCGAAGGCGAGATCTGGAGCGCTCCGGGCCTGCGCCGCCTCTACGACGCGACCCAGTCGGTGATGTTCCTGCCGGGCATCGACCGGCGTACCGTCACCTCGTTGTGGACCCCCAACACGCGCGTGCTGGGCGTCACCGAAGACGGCTTCAAGGCCGAGGACGTGATCGGCGGCGACATCACGCCCGACCGGCTCGATGCGGGGCGCATCGAGCGCATCCGCGGCAACGCGCTGGCCGGCGGCTACATCGGTACGCTGGTGGCAACCGACAACGCCGGTGCCATGGTCGTGGCCGACCTGCTCGAGAACGATCCGGCCACCGGCAAGCGGCTCGACTACCTGGACTTCGCGCGCCGCATCGAGGCCGAGGTGCGCGGCCGGCACGAGGACGGCGCGTTCGAGATACAGGTGATCGGCTTCGCCAAGCAGATCGGCGACATCGCCGACGGCGCGCGCAGCGTAGTGGGCTTCTTCACGCTGGCGTTCCTGCTCACCGCGCTGTCGGTGTGGCTGTACTGCCGCTCGGCGATGCTGACCGCGATCACGCTGCTCTCATCGCTGGTCTCGGTGGTGTGGCAGTTCGGCACGCTGTGGCTGCTCGGCTACGGGCTGGACCCGCTGGCGGTGCTGGTGCCGTTCCTGGTGTTCGCCATCGGCGTCTCGCACGGCGTGCAGCAGATCAACTTCATCGCCAAGGGCGTGTGCGCGGGCGCCGACAGCATGACCGCGGCGCGGCGCGCATTCTCCGGCCTTCTGATCCCGGGGTCGATGGCGCTGGTCACCGCATTCGTCGGCTTCGCCACGCTGACGCTGATCCCGATCCCGATGATCCGCGAGCTCGGCATCACCGCGTCGATCGGCG
>CAZBTE010000293.1:0-3153 GCA_964494665.1 uncultured Limnobacter sp. | reverse complement strand
TGCTGATCGGCATCGTGAAGAAGAACGCGATCATGATGATCGACTTCGCGCTCGACGCCGAGCGCAACGAGGGCAAGTCGCCGCGCGAGGCGATCTTCCAGGCCTGCCTGCTGCGCTTCCGGCCGATCCTGATGACCACGATGGCCGCGCTGCTGAGCGCGCTGCCGCTGATGCTGGGCACCGGCGTGGGCTCGGAGCTGCGTCGCCCGCTGGGCGTGACGATGGTGGGCGGGCTGCTGCTCAGCCAGGTGCTCACGCTGTTCACCACGCCGGTGATCTACCTCGCGTTCGACCGCGCGTCGCTGTGGCTGGCGGCGCGACGTCGCGCGCGGCGCGATCGCCGGGACGCCGGCGAGCCGACGCAATGAGCGCCCGATGAACTTCTCCGAAGTCTTCATCCGCCGCCCGGTGGCCACCACGCTGCTCACGCTGGCCATCGTGCTGTCGGGGCTGGCGGCGTGGCGGCTGCTGCCGGTGGCGCCGCTGCCGCAGGTCGAGTACCCGACCATCTCGGTCTCGGCGTCGCTGCCCGGGGCCAGCCCGGAAATCATGGCCGCCACCGTCGCCACGCCGCTGGAGCGCGCGCTCGGGCGCATCGCCGGCATCACCGAGATGACGTCGCACAGCTCGCTCGGGCGGACCAACGTGGTGTTGCAGTTCGACCTCGACCGCTCGATCGAGAGCGCTGCCAACGAGGTGCAGGCGGCGATCAACGCGGCGCGCAGCATGCTGCCCAGCGGGCTGGTGCGCAATCCGACCTACCGCAAGGTCAACCCGGCCGACTCGCCGATCATCATCATCGCGCTCACCTCCGACTCGATGACGCAGGGCCAGCTCTACGACGTCGCCTCGACGGTGCTGGCACAGAAGCTCTCGCAGGTGCCCGGTGTCGGGCAGGTCACCGTCGGCGGCAGCTCGCTGCCCGCGGTGCGGGTGCAGGTCAACCCGCTGCAGCTCGACCGCTACGGCATCGGCCTCGAAGCGGTGCGCCTGGCGATCGCCGGCGCCAATGCCAACCGTCCCAAGGGCTCGATGTCCGACGGGGAGCGACAGTGGCAGATCGGCGCCAACGACCAGTCGCGCGCGGCCACCGACTACGTGCCGCTGATCATCGCCTACCGCGACGGCGCCGCGGTGCGCCTGTCCGACGTGGCGACGGTGCGCGAGTCGGTCGAGGACGAGCGCCACGCCGGCTCCGCCAACGGCCGGCCCTCGGTGCTGCTGGTGATCAACCGGCAGCCGGCGGCGAACATCATCGACACGGTCGAGCGCATCCATGCGCTGATGCCGACCTTGCGCGCGCTGGCGCCGGCGGCGGTCGACCTCGGCGTGGTGATGGACCGCACGCCCACCATCCGAGCGTCGTTGCGCGAGATCCAGCACACGCTGCTGATCTCGGTGGCACTGGTGGTGCTGGTGGTGTTCCTGTTCCTGCGCAGCGCCGTCGCGACGCTGATCCCGGCGGTCGCGGTGCCGGCGTCGCTGGTCGGCACCTTCGGCGTGATGTACCTGGCCGGCTACAGCCTGGACAACCTGTCGCTGATGGCGCTCACGATCGCAACCGGCTTCGTCGTCGACGACGCGATCGTGGTGATGGAGAACATCGCGCGCCGTCGCGAGGCCGGCGAGCCGGCGCTGGCCGCGGCGATCGCAGGCGCGCGCGAGGTCGGCTTCACGGTGGTGGCGATCAGCCTGTCGCTGATCGCGGTGTTCATCCCGATCCTCGCGATGGGCGGCATCGTCGGAAGGCTGTTCCGCGAGTTCGCCGTCGTGCTGTCGGTAGCGATCCTGATCTCGCTGCTGATCTCGCTCACCACCACGCCGATGCTGTGCGCGCGCTTCCTGCACCGGCCGCGGCGCAGCACCGAGACAGGCTTCGGGCAGCGCACGCTCGCGCGCGTGGTCGACGGCTATGCGCGCAGCATCGGCTGGGCGCTGGACCACCGATGGCTGATGCTCGCGGTGCTGGGCGGCACCATCGCGCTGAACGTGTGGTTGTACACGATCGTGCCCAAGGGCTTCTTCCCGGCCCAGGACACCGGCCGCATCTACGCGTCGATCCGCGGCGACGAGAGCATCTCGTTCCAGGCGATGCGCGAGAAGCTCGCCACCTTCATCGAAATCGTGCGCGCCGACCCGGCGGTGACCACGGTGACGGGCTACACCGGCGGCTCGCGCGTGAACCGCGGCCAGATGTTCATCAGCCTGCGGCCGCTGTCGGAGCGCAAGGAGTCGGCCGACCAGGTGATCGACCGGCTGCGCGCGGCCACCGCCGGCGTACCCGGCGCGCGCCTGTTCATGGTGCCGGCGCGTGAGATCCGCATCGGCGGGCGCCAGAGCAGTTCCGAATTCCAGTACACGCTGCTGGCCGACGACCTGCAGGAGCTGCGCACCTGGGAGCCGCGCATCCGCAACGCGTTGAGCCGGCTGCCGCAGCTCACCGACATCGACACCGACCAGGAGGACAAGGGCAGGCAGGTGTCGCTGACGATCGATCGCGACGCCGCCTCGCGCCTGGGCATTCCGGTGCGGCGGGTCGCGAGCCTGCTCAACGACGCCTACGGGCAGCGCCAGGTCTCGACCATCTACGCGCCGCTGAACCAGTACCACGTGGTGCTCGAGGTGGGCCCGCAGTTCCGCGACAGCCCCGAAGACCTGCGCAGCGTCAGCGTGCTCAACACCGACGGCATGCCCGTGCCGCTGTCGCAGTTCGCGAGCTGGGCCTTCACGCCGGTGCCACTGGGCGTCAGCCGCCAGAGCCAGTTCGCCGCGTCGACCATCTCGTTCAGCCTGCCCGAGGGCGTGTCGCTGTCGCAGGCCACCGAGGCGATCCAGGACACGGTTGCGCGCCTGGGCGTTCCCTCGACGCTGTTCGGCAGCTTCGAGGGCACCGCCGGAGCTTTCCAGCGCTCGCTGCAGAACCAGCCGCTGCTGATCCTGGCCGCGATCGTCGCCGTCTACCTGGTGCTCGGCATCCTCTACGAGAGCCTGGTGCACCCGCTCACGATCCTGTCCACGCTGCCCTCTGCAGGCGTGGGCGCGCTGCTCGCGCTGATGGCCACCGGCACCGAGTTCAGCATCATCGCGCTGATCGGCGTGCTGCTGCTGATCGGCATCGTGAAGAAGAACGCGATCATCATGATCGACTTCGCG
>CAZBTE010000292.1:0-3184 GCA_964494665.1 uncultured Limnobacter sp. | reverse complement strand
AGGAAGATGATGTAGACCTCCGGGTGGCCGAACAGCCAGAACAGGTGCTGCCACAGCAGCGGATCGCCGCCGCGCCCCGGATCGAAGAACGCCCAGCCGGCGGCGCGCTCCAGTTCGAGCAGGATCGACGCGAGGATCAGCGGTGGAAAGCCGACCACGATCATCATCGAGGTGACCAGCATCGCCCACGCGAACACCGGCATCTGGTGCAGGGCCATGCCGGTGGCGCGCGTGCGCAGGATCGACACAGCGATCTCGACGCCGGCGGCTACCGAGGCGATCTCCACGAAGGTGATGCCCAGCAGCCAGAAGTCGGCGTTCGGACCGGGCGAATGGACGTCGCTGGACAGCGGCGTGTACATGAACCACCCGGTGTCGGGCGCCAGGCCAAGCAGCAGGCTGCTGCCGAAGATCAGGCCGCCGAACAGGTAGCACCAGTAGCCGAAGGCCGACAGCCGTGGAAATGCGAGGTCGCGTGCGCCGAGCATCTTCGGCAGCAGGTAGACCGCCAGCCCTTCCAGCACCGGCACCGCGAACAGGAACATCATCATCGTGCCGTGCGCGGTGAAGGCCTGGTTGTAGGCTGCGGCGCCCATGAAATCGTGGCGCGGCTGTGCCAGCTGGGCACGCATCAGCATCGCGAGCAGGCCGGCCACGACGAAGAAGCAGGTGCCGGTCACCATGAAGCGGATCGCGATGACGCTGTGGTTGACCACCGTCAACGCGCGCCAGCCCCGGGGGCTGCCCCAGGTGCGCTCGAATTCCTCGTGCAGCGCCGCAGGGTCCCGGGGTGGGGCAGCGGCGGTCGGTTCCCCGGGCGGTGCAGCGGCGGCAGGTTCGCCGGGCGGACGGTGTCCCGTTGCGTCGAAGGTGCTCACCGCGCTTGCCCCGGAGCCGGCCGACTGGCGGCGAGCCAGTCGTCGAAGGCGGCCGGCTCCATGGCCAGCACCGTCATCGTCATGTGCGCATGGCGCAGGCCGCAGAATTCGGCGCATTGGCCGCGCCAACTGCCCGGACGGTCGGCCTGAAGGCGCATGACCAACGTGCGGCCCGGCACGGCGTCGAGCTTGCCACCCAGGCTGGGCACCCAGAACGAATGGATCACGTCGCGGCTTTGCGTATGGACGTGCACCGCTCGGCCGGCAGGCAGGCGCAGTTCGTTGCGCAGTCGCGCACCGCTGCCGGCATAGACGATTTCCCACTCCCACTGCCGAGCGATGACGTCGATGCGCAGCGGCGGCGAACCGCCGTCGGCACCGGGCCACGGAAGGTGGTGGCGGCCGGCCGGTGTGCCGAACACGAGCAGCGCGACGATGGTACTCGCGGGCAGCACGATGCCGCCGCCTACGATCCAGCGCCGGCCGCTGCGCTGCGCTGCGTCGGCGGCCAACTCGTGCTGCCGCCGCATTGCGATCAGCCCGATCGCTACGACCGCTGCGGTCACCAGTGCGGCCACTCCCGCCATCCACCACCACACCAGCGCAATCGCGGCCGCCGAAGGGCCGGCCGGATCGAGCGCCGATTGCTGGCCGGCGCACGCGCACAGTGCGGCGAGCGGCGCCAATGCGAGCGCGCAAGGCCGCTTCCGCGGCAAAATGCGGGAATGACCAGTGCGAGCGAACCGATCCTCAGCCGTGCCGCGGTCGCCGGGCATCCGCTGCATCCGATGCTGGTGCACTTCCCGGTCGCGGCGCTGATCGCGCTGATCGGCACCGACGCCGCCTGGGTCTACGGCGGTGATCCGTTCTGGGCGCGCGCCGGGATCTGGCTGGCCGGGGTAGGGGCGCTGGGAGGCTGGGTGGCCAGCCTGGTCGGGCTGGTGGACCTGCTGAGCGTGGCACGCGTGCGGCGCATGGTCACCGCGTGGACGCACGCGTTGATCGCCGTGATGATGTTGTCGCTCGCCACGTTGAACTGGGCGCTGCGATTGGGCGCGGCACCGGGCGAATTCGTGTGGCCGTGGGGGATCGTGGTGTCGCTGCTCACGGCCGGCTTCATCGCATTGGCTGCCTACCTGGGCGGGCGACTGGTCTACGAACACACGGTCGGTGTGAATACCGGAGACTGAGCCGGAGACCGAGCCGGAGACCGAGCGGACGTCCGGGCAGGAGAGTGAGCTACCGAGCGCGCGTACTTCCGGGCGGGCGATCGGGCGCGAGTGCGACGCGTGCATCGCGGCACGTCGTCAGAGCGCCGGCTTGCGCAGCACCAGCCACGCAATGCCGGCCAGCCACAGCAGCGAGGTCGCCCCCAGAGCGACGCAGCGCGTGCGCAACGCCGCGCTGTCCTCCGAATGCTCGGCGCGCAGGATCAGCATCCCGCAGGCGGCGTGGCCGAGGACCAGCAGCGCGACGGTGGCCAGCTTGGCGAGCAGCCACGTGGCGAGAGGTCCGTGCAGCAGCAGGATCAAGGTGCCGGAGGCGATGGCCACCAGCGCGGCTGGCGTGGCGACGCCGACGAACACCAGCCTGGGCACCGGCCACCGGGGCAACGCTCCGTCGGCGGCCGCCGGGGACGCCGGCGGTGCCGATCGCATCGCCGGCCACGCGCCACTCGCGCCGAGCGCCGCGATGGCCAACGGTAGGTAAAGTAGTGCGCCGCACCAGACGATGACGGCGCCGATGTGCAGCAGTTTCAGCCAGGGCATGCGCGCGGCCGGCAAGCCGCGTTCCCGCCGCATGGCGCGCATCGGCGCGCGCCATGCGGGCGGTTGCCGCGGCTTGCTATGCCGCGATCGTCTCGGCCGGCGTGGCCGGTACCGAACTGCGGATCAGGTAGTCGAACGCCGACAGGCTCGCTTTCGCACCGTCGCCCATCGCGATCACGATCTGCTTGTACGGCGCCGTCGTGGCGTCGCCCGCCGCGAAGATGCCGGGCAGCGAGGTCTGGCCGCGCGCGTCGACCTCGATCTCGCCGCGCGGTGACAGCGCGAGCGTGCCGGCGAGCCAGTCGGTGTTGGGCAGCAGGCCGATCTGCACGAACACGCCTTCGAGCTCGACGCGTGTGATCGCGCCGCTGTTGCGGTCTTCGTAGACCAGCCCGTTCACTTTCTGGCCGTCGCCGATGACTTCGGTGGTCTTCGCGCTGGTGATCACGTCGACGTTGGGCAGGCTGCGCAGCTTCGCCTGCAGCACCGCGTCGGCGCGCAACCGGGCGTCGAACTCGATCAGCGTGACGTGCGCCA
>CAZBTE010000291.1:0-3191 GCA_964494665.1 uncultured Limnobacter sp. | reverse complement strand
CCGGCACGGGCCTCCCAGCGCGCGCCGGCCTCGCCGTGCAGCCACGCGGCGACGCAGGCTGCGCGCGCGGGCGCCTCGCCGCGCGCGAGCAGGGCGGCGATCATGCCGGCCAGCACGTCGCCGGTGCCGGCACTGGCGAGCGCCGGGCTTCCGGCGTCGATGATCGACCAGCTTCCTTCGGGCGTCGCGACGATGCTGCCGGCGCCTTTCAGCAGCACCGTCATTCGGTAGCGGCGCGCCAGCGCGAGGGCCGCTCCGCGCCGGTCGACCTGCACGGCGCCTGCGTCGGCGCCGAGCAGGCGCGCCGCTTCGAGCGGGTGAGGAGTCATGAGGCGCCGCGCGTCGGCTGGCGTGGCGCGCGGGGCGTCGACCAGTGCCGGCTCGGCAGCGAGCAGGTTCAGCGCGTCGGCATCGAGCACCACTGCCGGCGCGTTCGCCAACGCCGCCGCCACGCGCACGCGCGCACGCGCGGACTGCCCGAGGCCGCAACCGATCGCCACCGCGTCGTAGGCGGCGAAGTCGGGCTCGGCCGGCGCGCTCATCAGTTGCGGCTGGCCGGCGTCGAACGGGTCACCGGCCGGCGTGCCGACGTACACCTTGCCCGCGCCCATCACCTGCGCGCCGCGCGCGGCCAGCAACACCGCGCCGCGCATGCCGGCATCGCCGCCGTAGGCGAGCACGGTGCCGAAGCTGCCCTTGTTGCTGTCGCGGGCGCGGCGTGGCAGCGCGCCCGCGACACGGTCTGCGGTGAAGAGCTCGCCGATCCCCGGGTCACCCGGGCGGGTCGCGGCGCGACCCTCCAGGCCCAGTGCGGCCACCATGACCGTGCCCACGTGATCGAGCGCCGCGCCGGTGTGCAGCCCCGGCTTGTCGGCGATCATCGTGACCGTGCAACGTGCGCGCATCGCGGGCCTGCCCTGGCCGCCGACCACCGCGCCCGTATCGGCATCGATGCCGCTGGGCACGTCGACCGCGACCACCGGCAACGCGGCCTGGGCGATGGCGTCACACAGCGCGGCCGCGCCGCCTTCGAGCGGCCGGTCCAGGCCGATGCCGAACAGCCCGTCGATCACGATCGGGGCTCCGGCGAGCGCCGGCCCGAGCGTGTCGATGCCGTCGATGCGCAGCCCGGCCTCGCGCGCCTGCCGCCAGGCGTCCGCGGCATCCCCGCCGCTCGGGGCCTGCGCGTGCAATGCCAGCGCGCGGCACGCGTAGCCGCGCTCGCGCAGCGACAGCGCGGCGAGCAGCGCATCGCCGCCGTTGTTGCCCGGCCCCACCAACGCCAGCACCGGGCGCCCGCGCGCGAAACCGCGCGCCAGATGCGAGGTCGCGTCTGCCACGGCGGCGGCGGCACGCGCCATCAACGTGCCCGGTGGCATGTCGGCGAGGGCGGCACGCTCGAGGCGGCGCAGCGGTTCGGTGAGGAACAGGGCGGGCATCGGCGCAACGATAGCGCAGATCGCGCCAGCGAACGTTCAGGAAACGGCGCGCATCTGCCGCGGCAGCCAGGAGACCAAATCGGGGAAGGCATAGATCAGCAGCACCGCGCCGGCCATCAGTGCGAACATCGGAAACGCCTTGCGCGCGATCCAGGTCAGCTCCTTGCCGGTCATTCCCTGCAGCACGAACAGGTTGAAGCCCACCGGCGGCGTGATCTGCGCCATCTCGACCACCAGTACGACGAAGACGCCGAACCACAGCAGGTCGATGCCGGCCGCCTGCACCGTCGGCAGGATCACGCCCATCGTCAGCACCACCATCGAGATGCCGTCGAGAAAGCAGCCGAGCAGGATGTAGAACAGCGCCAGCGCGACGATCAGTTCGAAGCGCGACAGCCCCAGCGTGGCGATCCACTCCGCCAGCTGGCGCGGCAGTCCGATGTAGCCCATCGCCAGCGTGAGGAAGGCCGCGCCGGCGAGGATCAGCGCGATCATGCAATACAGCCGCGTGGCGCCGAGCAGCGACGCGAAAAACGTGCGCCGGTCCAGCGAGCCCTGCAGCGCCGACAGCGTGAGCGCGCCTACCACGCCGATCGCGGCCGCCTCGGTGGCGGTGGCGATGCCGGTGTAGATGGCGCCCAGAACCCCGGCGATCAGCAGCACCACCGGAATCAGGCTGCGCGACGCCCAAAGTTTTTCGCGCAGGCGCATCGACGCGTCGGCCACCGGTATGCTGGACCGGTTCAGCAGAGCCCAGACGACGACATAGCCCATGAACAGCGTCGCCAGCAGCAGGCCGGGCACGACGCCGGCGACGAAGAGCTGCGCGATCGAGACGTCGGCACTGACGCCGTAGACGATCATGATGATCGACGGCGGAATCAGCAGCCCGAGCGTGCCCGCGCCCGCGAGCGTGCCGACCACGATGCCGTCGGGGTAGCCGCGCCTGGCGAGCTCGGGCAACGTCATCTTCCCGATCGTTGCGCAGGTGGCCGCCGAGGATCCGGACACCGCGGCGAAGATCGCGCAGCCGATGATGTTGGTGTGAAGCAACCGTCCGGGCAGGCGGTTCATCCACGGCGCAAGCCCCTGGAACATGTCGGACGACAGCCGCGTGCGGAACAGGATCTCGCCCATCCACACGAACAGCGGCAAGGCGGTGAGCGTCCAGCTCGATGCCGAGCCCCAGATGGTGACCGCCATTGCGTCGCCCGCCGGACGCGACGAGAACAGCTCCATCGCGATCCAAGCCACGCCGAACAACGCCATCCCGATCCACACGCCGGTGCCCAACAGCACGAACAGCGCCGCGACCAGCAACAGGGTGATGGCGACCTCGCTCATTCGTTGCGCTGCAACGCCTCCGCCGCACCGCGGCCGCGCCGGCCGCGCAGCTCGAGCACCAGTTCGTCGGCGAAGGCGGCCAGCAGGATCAGCGAGCCGATCGCCATCGCCAGTTGCGGAATCCACAGTGGCGTCGCGTCGTTGCCGGTGGAGATGTCGTGGAACAGATACGACTGCCACGCCAGTCGCGCACTGTAGAACGCCAGCAGTGCCGCGAGCAGCAGCGCCACCGCCAGCGACCAGCGCTCGAGCGCGCGGCGCTGGCGGGGGCCGCAGAACGACAGCAGCAGCGTGACCCGGATGTGCTCGTTGCGCTTGAGCGTGTGCGCGAGCGACAGGAAGCCGGCCCCTGCCATCAGGTAGCCGGCGTACGCATCGGTGCCCGGCACGTAGAAGCCGAACTGGCGT
>CAZBTE010000290.1:0-3193 GCA_964494665.1 uncultured Limnobacter sp. | reverse complement strand
GAGTCGTTGCCCGGCTGGCACGACGACACGGGCGAGAGGCTGCACGAAGCGCTGACGCGCCAGTGCGCGCTGCCCCGCCCGCCCGCGCCGTGGCCGGCGCTGTGCGCCGCGCTGCCGGCGCCGCACGCACTGAAGGACTGGATCGCCGCGCGCTTTTCGGCCTGGCCACTGGCGCGCGACGACGGCAAATCGGGCCTGCTGACCGGCTACTACGAGCCGGTGCTCAGCGGCAGCCGCGGGCGCGAGCGCGACGGCCAGGAAGCGCTGTACCGCCCGCCTGCCGACCTGGTACGCGGCCCGCACGGCACCAGGCTCAAGGCACCCGCGAAGGACGGCGAAGCGCGCCATGCCGGCGCACCGTCACGCTATCCGGCGCGCGCCGAGATCGAGAACGGACGGCTGCTGGCAGGACACGAACTGGTCTGGCTCGACGATCCGGTCGAAGCGTTCTTCGTGCACGTGCAGGGCTCGGCGCGCGTGCGGCTGCGCGACGGCAGCACGATGCGCGTGGGCTTCGCCGACCACAACGGACACCCGTACCACGCGATCGGCCGCGAGCTGATTGCGCGCGGCGCGCTCGCCGCCGCAACGGCCGACGCCGATGCGATCAAGGCGTGGCTGCGCACGCATCCCGCGCAGGCGAAGGCGGTGATGCACAGCAACCGGCGCTTCATCTTCTTTCGCGAGCTGCCCTGCGCCGAAGGCGGCCCGCCCGGCGCCCTCGGCGTGCCGCTGACGCCGATGCGCTCGGTGGCCACCGATCCCGCACACGTGCCGCCCGGTGCGCTTCTGTTCCTCGATACGACACACCCGGGCGGTGGCGCGCCGCTGCGCCGCCTGGTCGTGAGCCAGGACAAGGGCGCGGCGATCGTCGGCGCGGTGCGCGCCGACCTCTACTGGGGATCGGGGGACGAAGCCGGCCGGATGGCCGGCCGCACGCGCGAGCCGGCGCGCATCTGGCTGCTGTGGCCGAAGGGCGTCACCCCTTCGAATTCTCGGCCAGCATCCGGTTGAACCGCTCGGGCGGCGCGTAGCCCTGCAGCCGCTTGCCGTTGGCGAAGAACAGCACCGGCGTGCCGGTGATGCCGAGCTTGCGGGCCAACTCCTTGACCTGCTCGAGCGACGTGTCGCAGGTACCGGTGTTGCCGGCCACGCGATTGTTCAGCAGCAGGTCGTTCCAGGCGCGCCCCTTGTCGGCCGCGCACAGCGCCTTGCGCGCCTTCGTCTCGGAATCGGCCGCGAGAAAGGCCATCGGGAACGTATAGATGGTCAGGTCGTCGAGCTTGACCAGGTCGGCGCGCAGGCGCTTGCAGTAGCCGCAGTTCGGATCCTCGAACACCGCGACGACGCGTTTGCCGCTGCCGTTCACCTGCTTGATCGCCAGATCGAGCGGCAGCGAATCGAAGTCGATCGCCATGAGCTCGTCGGTGCGCTCCTGCGTGAGGTTGCGCTGCGACTTCATGTCGATCATGCTGCCGTCGAGGAACAGGTACTGGCCCTGGCCGTCCACGTACAGCAGGTCGTTGCCGATGCGCACCTCGTAGATGCCGGCCACCGGCGTGCGGCGCACCTCGGCGACCTGGTAGCGGCCCTTGAAGAACGCCTCGGTGGCCGACTTCACGCGCGCAAGCGCCGGATCGACGGTGGGTGCGCCTTGCGACCGGACCGGCGCGGGAGCGGTCATCAGCACGGCCGCCGCGGCCAGCGCTGCCGCAAGCGCGGCGATCCGGCTGAACATCGTCGATACGGTCATCGGTACGGTTTCCTCTTCAATGCGGCCGGCCCGGCTCAGCGGACCGCCTGTGCCACCAATTGTCGCCTGACCCAGCCGGAGCCGGCCACCGCGCGCCAGCCGAACCCCACCACCGACTCGACCAGCGGCGCCAGCGCGGCCGGCACCAGCGGCCGCGTCGAATCGAACAGGCGCTGCAAGCCGTCGGTGGCGCCGCGCATCGCCGCCACCGGCTCGGCGCGGGCGCGCTGGTAGCGGCGCAGCACCAGGCGTTCGCCCGGATCGCGGCCGCTCTCGCGCTCGCGCAGGACCTGCGCCAGCGCCGCCACGTCGCCGAACCCGAGGTTCATCCCCTGTCCGGCGAGCGGATGCACCAGGTGCGCCGCATCGCCCACCAGCGCCACGCGCGGCGCGATCATCGACCCGACCCGGCCGAGCCGCAGCGGAAACGCCTCGACGCGCGAGATCGGCGCCATCGCGCCCAGCGCCGACCCGGCCGCGGCCTGCACGCGGGCAGCGAGCGCATCGGGCGCCAGCGCCAGCAGCGCGTCGGCGAGATCACGCGGCGCCGACCACACCATGCTCACGCGCCCGGCCGCAGCGCCCGCTTCGGTACCCGGCGGCAACGGCAGCAGCGCCAGGATGCCGTCGCGGCCGAACCATTGCCACGCGATGTCGCGATGCGGTCGTTCGGTGTCGAAGTGTGCAACCAACGCGCGCTGCGGGTAGTCGGACAGGGTCCACGCCAGGCCGGCAGCGCTGCGCACGCGCGAGGCTGCGCCGTCGGCGCCCACCACCAGGCGGGTGCGCAGGCGCCGGCCGCCTTCGAGCCGCAGGTGCGCCGCAGCGCTCGGCAGCACGGCACTTGCGGAGTGCGGATCGGCATCGGGTTCGAAGCCGTCGAAGTGCTCGTCGATCACCGGCAGGCGCGCGAAGCGTGCGGCCTGCTCCAGCGCCCCCATCAGGTTGCGCTGTTCGACGATCCACGCCAGCGCATCGACGCGCGCTTCGTAGGCACTGAAGTGAAGCGGGTGCGCGTCGGACGCGAAGGCCGGGAACACGCGCATGTCGTAGACCGGTGCCACGCGCCGCGCATCGAGCGCATGCCAGACGCCGATCGAATCGAGCAGTGCCCGGGTGGCGGGCGACAGCGCGAAGACGCGCAGGTCCCAGGGGTCGGCCGAATCGGCAGGCTGCGGCGCGCCGATCAGCGTCGTCGACAGCCCGGCACGGGACAATGCCAGCGCCGCGGCCAGGCCGACGCCGCCGCGACCGACGACCGCGACGTCGGGACTTGCGGCTGCGGAGCTGCGAGACATCGCCGGATTATAGGTGGGTGCGGGCCGCGAACCCGTTCTGCTATGATTGCCGGCTCTCGGGCGCGGGCATCCTGGCCTGCGCCCCGACGGCCAAGTAGCTCAGTTGGTAGAGCAGAGGACTGAAAATCCTTGTGTCGGCGGT
>CAZBTE010000289.1:0-3212 GCA_964494665.1 uncultured Limnobacter sp. | reverse complement strand
CGCGCCGATCTGGGCGAAAGCCACGTCGACCCGCGAGAACTGTCTCGGACAGGACTGTCCCGACCTGGCCGACTGCTTCGTCTTCCGGGCACGCCAGGCGGCGCAGCAGGCCGACATCGTCGTCGTCAACCACCACCTGTTCTGCGCCGACCTGGCGCTGCGCGACGAGGGCATCTCCGAGCTGCTGCCGAGCACGCACGTGCTCGTCTTCGACGAGGCGCACCAGTTGCCCGAGATCGCCACCCAGTTCTTCGGACGCAGCGTATCGACGCGCCAACTCGTCGACCTTGCGCGCGACCTGCTGCGGATCGGCCTGGCCGACGCGCGCGATGCCGCCGACTGGTCGCAGGCGTCGGCGGAGATCGAACAGGGCGTGCGTTCCCTGAGGCTCGAGGCGGGCCGACCGGGTCGGCTCGATGCCAGGCAGCTGCGTTCGCACGAAGGGGTGCGCAGCGCCGTCGACGGGCTGTTCGCGCGATTGTCGCTACCGGCGCTCGACGCGGCCGCCGAGCGCAGCCGCGACCTTGCGCGGCTGGCCGCGCGCGCACGCGAGCTCGCGACGCGCCTGCAGGAATGGCTCGCGCGGCTCGATCCCGCCCTTTCGGAGCCCGGCGAGGAGATCATCTGGGCGGAGGTGCACCAGTCGGGCGTGACGCTGCACCGCACCCCGCTGTCGGTTGCCGAGGTGTTCCGCCGCCATCGCCTCGCGGGCCCGCGCGCATGGATCTTCACGTCGGCGACGCTGGCCGTCGCGGGCCGTTTCGACCACTTCACCGCTGCCATGGGACTGGAGGGTGCACGCACGCTGTGCCGGGAGAGCCCGTTCGATTTCGCCCAGAACGCGTTGCTCTACGTGCCGCAAGGCTGCGGCGATCCGGCCGCGGCCGACTTCGCGGAGCGCGTGGCCGAGGCCGCATGGCCGCTGATCGACGCGAACCGGGGACGCGCGTTCGTGCTGTGCACCAGCCTGCGCATGGTCGAGCGGCTCGCGACGCTGCTGCAGGCGCGTGTGCGTGAGGCGGGCGCCGGGATCGAGATGCTCGTGCAGGGGCAGGCGGCACGCCTGGCCCTGATCGAGCGCTTTCGTTCGCTGCCAAGCCCCGTGCTGATCGGCAGCGCCAGCTTCTGGGAGGGCGTGGACGTGGCCGGCGCGCAGCTGTCGCTGGTGATCATCGACAAGCTTCTGTTCGCCGCGCCCGACGACCCGGTCCTGCGCGCGCGCATCGAGGCGATGCGCAGCGCCGGCGAGGACCCGTTCCGGCGCATCCAGCTGCCGGCTGCCGCGATGGCGCTGAAACAGGGTGCCGGCCGCCTGATCCGCTCCGAAACCGACCGCGGACTGCTGGCGATCTGCGACGAACGACTGCTGACGAAATCCTACGGACGCAGCCTGCTGGCCAGCCTGCCGCCGTTTCCGCTCACGCGCGATGCTGCCGCGGCGCGCGAATTCTGCACGACGGCGGGGCGCAGTGCGGTGGCGCTCAGCGCCACACCTCCCACCAGCGGCGATTGTCTTCGGGAAGACCGTTCGTGAGCAGCGCGCTGTCGGGGAAGTTCTGCCGCATCACGCGCTCGGCGTCGGCGCGCAGGTCTTCCAGGCCGAGTCTCTCGTAGGAGCGCACCAGTACGTACAGGGCCTCCTCGACGGCCGGTGCCTGCTGGTAGCGCAGCACCACTTCCTGCGCCCGGTTGGCTGCTGCAACGTAGGCGCCGCGGCGGAAATAGTAGCGTGCGATGTGCACCTGGCCGCGCGCCATCGCGTTGACCAGGTAGCGCATGCGCTCTTCCGCGTCAGCCGCGTACTTGCTGTCCGGAAAGCGGGTGACGAGTTCCTTGAACGCGTCGAAAGCCTCGCGCGAAGCCGCCTGATCGCGTTCCGAGAGATCCTGGCTGCCGAGGCGCGCAAACAGCCCCTGTTGCTCGTTGAAGTTGACCAGGCCCTTCAGGTAGAGCATGTAGTCGAGCGCCGGGTGGTTCGGGTGCAGCTTCATGAAGCGGTCGATCGCGGCCAGTGACAGCGCGCGTTCGTTGTCCTTGAAGTGCACCCACGCGGTGTCGATCTGCGCCTGCTGCGCCCAGCGCCCGAACGGGTAGCGCGCTTCGAGCGTCTCGAGCAGCTTGACGGCGGCCGCCCAGTTGCCCGAGCCCATCTCGCTGCGGGCCTCTGCATATAATCGGTCGGGCGTCCATCCGAGCGTGGGGTCGGGAGGGTCGATGCTGCTGCAGCCGGCCACCGACACCAGTACTGCCGCCGCGATCGTCCGAAGCCACCACACGAATTTTTTCATGCGGCGGATTATAGCCAAGCACTCCGGGCAAGCCCCCCCGGGCGAACCTTCCCCGACCGCGCCTGTGGGGGCAGTCGAGCGGCCGTCGCCGACGCCGATCGAGATCGATGCCCGCGATGGTGCCGGCGAACGACTCGACCGCTTCGTCGCGTCGCGGCTCACCGACGTGTCTCGCACGCGCCTGCAGCGCTGGATCGCGCTCGGCGCGGTGCGCTGCGACGATCGCGTGCTGCCTGCGAGCGCGCGCCTGAGCGGGCGCGAGACGATCGTGGTGGAGCCGCAGCCGCGCGAGGCCGACGGCGCGTTCGTGCCCGAACCGGTGCCGATCGAGGTCGTGCACGAGGACGAGTACCTGCTCGTGTTGTGCAAGCCGGCCGGACTGGTGGTGCACCCCGCGGCGGGTAACTGGCGCGGCACGCTGCTGAACGGGCTGCTGTTCCATCGTCCCGCGCTGGCAGCGTTGCCGCGCGCGGGCATCGTGCATCGGCTCGATCGCGACACCAGCGGCCTGCTGGTGGTCGCGAAGACCGAGCGCGCGATGATCGCACTGGCAGCCCAGCTTGCCGACCGCAGCATGGGACGGCGTTATCTCGCGCTGGCCGACGGACATTGCCCGGCGCGCGGCGTGATCGATGCCGCGATCGCGCGCGACGAAGCCTCGCGCGTGCGCATGGCGGCGGTGCCTGCCGGGCGCGGGCGCGCGGCGCGCACCTTCTATCGCGTGCTGGCGCGCGGGCGCCTTGCGGGACGCGACGCGAGCCTGCTCGAATGCCGGCTCGACAGTGGACGCACCCACCAGATCCGCGTGCACCTGCGCAGCATCGGGCACCCGCTGGTGGGCGATGCGCTCTACGGCGGTCCGGCAGCAACCGGCTTCGCCCGCCAGGCCCTGCACGCGTGGCAATTGCAGCTGCGCCACCCGGT
>CAZBTE010000288.1:0-3241 GCA_964494665.1 uncultured Limnobacter sp. | reverse complement strand
GTGCCGCAGGAGCTCGTCTTCGACCCGTTCTTCACGGTGCGCGAGACGCTTCGCAACACCTCGGGTTACTACGGCATCCGGCGCAACGACGACTGGATCGACGAGATTCTCGCCAACCTCGACCTGGCCTCGAAGGCCGAAGAGAACATGCGCGCGCTTTCGGGCGGAATGAAGCGGCGCGTGCTGGTGGCGCAGGCGCTGGTGCATCGTCCCCCGGTGATCGTGCTCGACGAGCCGACCGCGGGCGTGGACGTGGAGCTGCGCCAGACGCTGTGGCAATTCGTACGCCGGCTCAACCGCGACGGACACACGATCGTGCTGACCACGCACTACCTCGAAGAGGCGCAGGAACTGTGCGACCGGATCGCGATGCTCAAGCAGGGCACGGTGGTGGCGCTCGACCGCACGCACGCGCTGCTGCACCGCTTCGCCGGCGGACGGCTGCAGCTCGGGCTGAGCGGCGCACCGTTGCCGCCGGCGCTCGAACCGCTGCGCATCACCGACGTGTCGGTGCCCGGCGAGAGCGGCGACGCGGCGGGCGAAGGCGCGCCGCGGCTCGAGCGCGTCACCCTGCGTGTCGACGACTACGCCGACCTCGAGGCGATGCTGGCGACGTTGCGGGTGGCCGGCTGCCGCATCGAGGAGATGGAGCTGCAGCACACCGATCTCGAGGACGTCTTCGTGCGCATCATGAAGGAGACGCGCTGAATGGCATTCGCGCCCGATCCGGCTGCGACCCGATATTCGGCACAGGGCTTCCTCACGCTGCTGCGCAAGGAAGTGCTGCGCTTCGTCAAGGTGGGCTTCCAGACCATCGGCGCGCCCATCCTGACCTCGATGCTGTACCTGCTGATCTTCTCGCACGTGCTCGAGGAGCGGGTGCAGGTGTTCGAGGGCGTGCGCTACACGTCGTTCCTGCTGCCCGGCCTGGTGATGATGTCGGTGTTGCAGAACGCGTTCGCCAACAGCTCGTCGTCGCTGATCCAGAGCAAGGTCACCGGCAACATCGTGTTCGTGCTGCTGCCGCCGCTGTCGCACCGCGAGCTGTTCTCGGCCTACGTGCTGGCCGCGATGGTGCGCGGGATGGCGGTCGGTACCGGCGTGTTCGCGGTCACGGCCTGGTTCGCCCAGCTATCGTTCGCCGCGCCGGGCTGGATCCTCGCGTTCGCGCTTCTGGGTAGCGCGATTCTCGGTACAATGGGCCTGATCGCGGGTATCTGGGCCGAGAAGTTCGATCAGATCGCGGCCTTCCAGAACTTCATCATCATGCCGCTCACGTTCCTGTCCGGCGTGTTCTACTCGGTGAAGTCGCTGCCTGATTTCTGGCTGGCGCTGTCGCACCTGAACCCGTTCTTCTACATGGTCGACGGCTTCCGCTACGGTTTCTTCGGTGTTTCCGACGTTCCGCCGGCCACCAGCCTGGCGATCACGGTAGTCACCCTCGCGGCGGTCTCGGCGATCGCGTTGCGGTTGCTCGCCTCGGGCTACCGGCTGCGACACTGACGCGACGCCGGTCGCACGCCCGCTTTCTTCCTTCAACCGACATCGGATTGCCAGAATCGCGCCATGGTCACCCCCGAGAATCTTCGCAAGTTCATCGCCGACGGTCTCGACTGCGAGCATCTGGAGGTCGCCGGCGACGGCCGGCACTTCGAGGCGCTGATCGTCTCGAAGCTGTTCGAGGGCAAGCGCCTGGTCCAGCGGCACCAGCTGGTGTACGCCGCGCTGGGCGACCGCATGCGCGAGGAGGTGCACGCGCTGTCGATGAACACGCTGACCCCCGAGGAATTCGAGGACCGCGGCGGCGCATGAGGCACGCGCCGGCCGGCATGCGCCGCGCGCCGATCATTCGCGTCACTGAAACGTTGCGGCGACACGCATGGACAAGTTGAGGATCGAGGGAGGGCGCCCGTTGCGCGGGGAGGTGGCGGTGTCGGGCGCCAAGAACGCCGCACTGCCGATCCTGTGCGCGGGCCTGCTCACGGCCGAGCCATTCGAGCTTGCCAACGTGCCGCAGCTGCAGGACGTTGCCACCACGCTGCGCCTGCTGCGGCGCCTGGGCGTGGACGCGCAGCGCGACGGCGAGCGCATCGCACTGGACGCGGCACGTGTCGATTCGGTCGAAGCGCCCTACGAGCTGGTCAAGACGATGCGCGCGTCGATCCTCGTGCTCGGGCCCCTGCTGGCGCGCTTCGGCGAGGCGCGCGTGTCGTTGCCGGGCGGTTGCGCGATCGGCCAGCGTCCGGTCGACCAGCACATCAAGGGCCTGCAGGCAATGGGCGCGCAGATTTCAATCGAGCACGGCTACGTGGTCGCGCGGGCACCGCGCCTGAAGGGTGCACGGATCGTCACCGACATGGTCACGGTCACCGGCACCGAGAACCTGATGATGGCCGCAGCGCTCGCCGACGGCGAAACGGTGATCGAGAACGCCGCGCGCGAGCCCGAGGTGGCCGACCTGGCTGCGGCGCTGTGCGCAATGGGCGCGCGCATCGAAGGCGCAGGCACCGACCGCATCGCGGTGCAAGGCGTGGCGCGGCTGCATGGCGGCGTGCACCGCGTGATGCCCGACCGGATCGAGGCGGGCACCTTCCTGTGCGCGGTCGCGGCCACCGGTGGCGAAGTCCTGCTCACGGGAACGAGCGCATCCACGATGGACGCAACGCTGGACAAGCTGCGCGAGGCGGGCGCGGTGATCGAGGCCGGGCCCGAGCGGATCCGCCTGTCGATGAAGGGGCGTCCGCGCGCCGTGACGGCGCGCACCGCTCCCTATCCGGGGTTCGCCACCGACATGCAGGCGCAACTGATGGCGCTGAACTGCATCGCTTCGGGTACGGGCGTCATCACGGAGACCATCTTCGAGAACCGCTTCATGCACGTGCTCGAGCTGCAGCGCCTGGGCGCCGACATCACGGTCGAAGGCAATACGGCGATCGTGCGCGGCGTGGCGGGGCTGTCCGGGGCGGCGGTGATGGCTACCGACCTGCGCGCGTCGGCGGGGCTGGTGATCGCCGGGCTGGTGGCCGACGGCGAGACCGTGGTCGACCGCATCTACCACCTCGATCGCGGCTACGAGCGCATGGAGGCCAAGCTGGGCCAGCTCGGCGCGCGCATCGGGCGGGTCCGGTCGGCGGCATCCGATGGCGGCAGCCCGAAGGGCGCGTGAGATGGCGGTTATCGTCACGAAGCTTTGCCTGCCGGGGTTGCGCGGGGCGCCGCCCGCGTTGGGCCGGTCGCCGCG
>CAZBTE010000287.1:0-3251 GCA_964494665.1 uncultured Limnobacter sp. | reverse complement strand
CCGAGTCGATCGCGCTGCTGGTCGAGAAGAACCCGTTCCCGCTGCTGGCGTACTTCACGTTGTCCAACGGCGCCGAGGGGTACATCAACACCCGCTTCAAGGCGGGACAGAGTTCGGTGGTCAAGGCGGTGGTGAAGGCAGGCGGCAAGACCTACGTGGCCAGCCGCGAAGTCAAGGTGACGATCGGCGGCTGCGGCGGCTGAGCGCAGCGGAAGCGAGGAGCAACGAATGTCGAGCATGAAAATCCGTGCCCGCATGGTCGACGGAACGGCGCAGATCGCCGTTCTGATCATGCACCCGATGGAGACCGGACAGCGCAAGGATCCGGCTACCGGACAGGTCTATCCCGCGCACTTCATCCAGAGCGTCACGGCGAGCATCGAGGGGCGCACGGTCGTCGAGGCACAGTGGGGGCCGGCGATCTCGAAGAATCCGCTGCTCGGCTTCCGCGTGCGCGGCGTGAGGGCCGGCGACAAGCTGGTCATCAGCTGGGAGGACAACAAGGGCGAGAAGGATCGTGCCGAGGCGACGATCGCCTGACCGCGGTGCCTGTCATTCGCCCAGGCACGACATCCCAACATACCCGCACATGAAGCAATCCATGCGTTCGCTCGTTCTGATCCTGTCCGGTGCGCTGCTGGTCGCGGCGGCCGCGTCGGCGGCCGGCACGGCGAAAGACCCGGTCGTTCCCACCGATGGCGCCGACCGGCGCGCCGTGCTCGTCCTGACCGACTCCGAACGCCACATCGTTCTCGACGAGATGCGCAATTTCCTGGCCGTGCTGCAGACGATCAGCGAGGCGCTTCCGCGGGAGGACATGAAGGAGGTGGCAGCAGCGGCGCGCAAGATGGGCAGCGGTGCCGCGAACGAGATCCCGCCCGAGACCGTGGCCAAGCTGCCCGAGACGTTCAAGCAGCTGGCCGGCGCGGTGCACACCAGCTTCGACAGCATCGCGCTCGATGCCGAGGCCCTGGGCGATCCGAAGCACACGATGGGACAGATCGGCGAGATGCTCGGCAAGTGCAACGCCTGCCACGGCATCTACCAGATCGGCACCGCCGCGCCGCGCCGCTGACGCGGGCGCGTCGATCTCGCGCAGGGCGGCGAGTCAGGTCGCCATCTGCGTGGCGAGGCTCGCGGGCGGGGTCGACGCGCTTCCAGCGTCGCGAGTGCTGTACCAGGCGGCGAAGTCGGCGGGCGCGAGCGCGGGCGACAGGTGCCAGCCCTGGGCGAAGTCGCAGCCGAGTTCGCGCAACGCGTCCTGCGCCTGCTGGTCCTCGACGCCTTCGGCGACGGCATGCATGCCGAAGGTGTGCGCGAGCGCGACCAGCGACTGCACGATCCTGAGGTCTGCGGCATCCCGGTTCATTCGCCGCACGAACGCCTGGTCGATCTTCAGCTCGTCGAACGAGAACTGGCGCAGGTAGGTATAGGGCGAGTAGCCGGTGCCGAAGTCGTCGATCGAGAGCCGGCAGCCTAGTTCGTGCAGCTGTTTCATCGTCTGCGCCGCGACGCGCTGGTTGCGGATCAGCGCGCTTTCGGTCAGCTCGAGCGTGAGCTGTGCCGGCGTGATGTCCCAGGTGTCGAGCGCCTGCCCGACGAGCCGCGCCAGGCTGGGGTCCGACAGCGTGGTTGCCGACAGGTTCACCGCGACAGTGACTTCGAGGCCGGCCGCGTTCCAGTCCGACATGTGGCGCAGCGCGGTGTTCAGCGTGAAGCGCGTGAGCTGGCCGATCAGGTCGCGCTTCTCGCAGATGGCGATGATCGATTCCGGGTTGGTCATCCGGCCGTCGGGCTGGTACCAGCGAATCAGCGCCTCGGCCGAGTGGCAGCGGTCGGTGCGCAGGTCGAGCTGGGGCTGGAAGTGCAGTTCGAGCTCGTTGTGGTCGAGCGCGCGGGCGAGTTCGCGCTCCATCTGCGCCTGGTTCGGTTCGCCGCCGCCCGTGCCCCTGGCACGGCGCAGCCGGAAGCCGCCGCCCTGTCGGTGGCACGACGCCGCGGCTTCGCTCGCGAGCGCGAGCATCGACAGCGGCTCGATCTGCGTGTCCGGCGACGCCCACGCGCCGCCGATCGAGGGTTGCAGCCGGATCGCGTTCGCCGACCCGTCTTCCTGCGGCATCGCGACCGGCCGCTGCAGTCGTTCGAGCAGCGTGCGCCCGGCAAGCTCGGCAAGCGATTCGCTGGGCAGGTCCGCGAGCATCACCCACGCTTCTTCGGGCGACGCAAACGCGTAGCGATCACCGCTGCGCAGCATTCCGTCGATGCGGCGCCCGGCCTCGGCGAGCACTGCGCGGCTTCGTCGATCGCGTGCAACGGCGAGCATGCGGTCGGACGGCGTCAGCGTCACCGCGAGCAGTGCCGTCCGGTTGCCTTCGCCTCCGTGGTTTGCCAGGCGCTGGCCGAGCAGGCGCAGCAGTGCGGCCGGGCTGACTCGCGATGAGGCGGGGTTACGCGGTGGCAAGCGCGAGCTCATCGCTCGACGAGGCGAGCTCGTCCGCGTAGTAGTCGCCGGGGTTCAGGCCGTGAGCGCCGGCGGGCAGGCCACGCGCGATGCGAATGCGGCGTTCCGTTTCGCCCTCCGTGCCGGCGGCCGTGCCGCCCGCCGGGCCGGTAGCCGCGCTCGTGGCCTTGCCGTTGGCCGTCCCGCTCGGCGCTTCGTCGAGCAGGTTGCGCTCGAACGGCTTGTCGAGCGGCCGCTTGTCGGCGTCGGCGATCACCAGCACGCGCGGTTCGAGGCGGTGCACGCGGTTGTGCGCCAGCACGATGGCGACTTCGTCATTGGACAGCTCGACCAGGCTGCCTACCGGGAACACGCCGATCGCCTGCACGAACTGTTCCACCAGCGGCTCGTGGAACAATGCTCCGCTCCACTCGTACAGCCGCATCAACGCATCCTGCGGTGCCATCGCACGGGCATACGCGCGATCGGTAATCAGTGCTGCGAAGCAGTCGGCAATCGCCGTCATCCGGCCGTAGATGCCGATCTCCCGTCCCTTCAGCCCATGCGGATAGCCCGAGCCGTCCAGCCGCTCGTGATGCTGGATGATGCCCTGTTCGACCAGCGGATCCAGCGACATGCTCTTGCGCAGCACCGCGACGCTGAGCTGCACGTGCGTCTGCACCAGCGCGTGTTCGGTGGGGGTGAGGATGCCCGGCTTGGCGAGCAGCGCATCGGGGAGGCGGATCTTGCCGACGTCGGCGAGCATGCCGATCTGTCCCAGGCGCACCAGGTCGGCGCGCGGAAAGCCCAT
>CAZBTE010000286.1:0-3257 GCA_964494665.1 uncultured Limnobacter sp. | reverse complement strand
ATCTTCTCGGTCTTGTACAGCTCCATCATCGCCTGGTTCATCTTCACGCGATCGTCGCCGTAGCGCTCGCGGAGCTGCATCAGCCGCGGCGTCACCGCCTTCATGCGCGCCATCGAGCGGTAGCTCGCGGCCTGCAGCGGAAAGAACGCGGTCTTGATCAGGATCGTGAGCAGCACGATCGCCCATCCCCAGTTGCCGACCAGCCCGTGAAGCTTCTCGAGCAGCCAGTAGATCGGTTGCGCGATCGCAGTGAGCCAGCCGTAGTCGACGCTGAGGTCGAGCCCCGGCGCGATGCGCTCGAGCATGCGCTGGTCCTGCGGCCCGATCAGCAGCCGCGACGCCACGGTGGACGAGGCCTGCGGCGCGAGTTCGTCCAGCGGCTGCTTGATGCCCACCGAGTAGAGGTTGGTATCGACCTTGCGCGTGTAGAACTCGCGCATCACCTCCGGCGCCGGCACCCACGCGGCGACGAAGTAGTGCTGGATGATGCCGGCCCAGCCGTTGTCGGCGGTCGTCGAATGCTTGGCCTTGTTCTTCTCGATGTCGGAGAACGCCACCTTCTGGAACTTGTCGGCATCGGTGTAGACCACCGGCCCGGTATAGGTGAAATAGAAGCTCGACTCCCCTTCCGGCGCGTCTCCGTCACGCGTGAGTTGCATGTACAGCACCGGTCGCACCGGCGACGGGCCGACGTTGGTGACTTCGTCCTTCACGTCGATCACGTAGGCGCCGCGCGCCAGCGTGTAGGTGCGCACCAGCCGCACGCCGCCGCTCTCGGCCGCCAGCTGCAGCTGCACCGAGCCGGCGCCGTCGGCGAGCACGCGCGGGTTGCCCGCGCCATCGACCGGGACCATCGGCGTGCGATGCGTCGGGAAGCTGGCGCCTTCGGCGGCGCCCACCAGGCCGCTCTGGGCGAGATAGATCTTGCCGGGCTGGCTCCGCAGCAGCGCGAGGTTGTTCGGCAGGTTGTTCAGGTCGCGGTGCTTGAGCAGTTCGGCGCGGCGGATCTGCCCGCCGACCGGGTCGACGTCGAGCGCCAGCACGTCGTTGGCCAGCCGGATCGCCTGCGTGGTCGCCTCGCCCGGCGCGCCCGGCACACCCGCGGCCGGCGCGGGCGCCGGGCCGGCAGGCACCTCGGTGCGACCCGCATCGGGCAGCGCAGTCGCACCCGGTGGAACACTGGCGTCGGTGCGCGGCGCGCCCCCGGCACCGACGTCACTCGCCGGCGCGCTCGTCTGCGGCGCCGGCCCGAACATCGACGGATTGCCCTGGTGCCGCTGCCACGCGTCCCACAGGAACAGCAGCGACATCGAGAACACGATCCACAGGATCATTCGTTGGGTCTGCATCGTCTCATCGTTCGGTGAATTCGTCGCCACGCAGTGCCGCCGGCCAGCGGCAGCCGCAGCGCATCGACAGGCGTTCCGGCACCTCGTCCAGACCACCCGGATTGAAGGGATGGCACCGCGCCACGCGCTTGACGGCGAGCCAGCCGCCGGCCAGCGCCCCGTGGCGCTCGACCGCCTGAAGTGCGTAGTCCGAGCAGGTCGGCAGGAAGCGGCAACGCGGCGTCATCATCGGGCTGATTGCCAGCCGATAGAAGTTGATCAGAAAGGTGAGCACCCGCTTCAAAGGACCTGCTCCCGAGAACCGCTAGCCGACCTGCCCGGCCGGTCCGACCCGCCCGGTCGCCGGACTGCCGACGTCCTGGCGCCGTCCGGCGACGCGTTGGCCGAGCGTGCCGAACGCGGCGTCGAGTTCGGCACGCACCAGTGCCTTGCGATGGCGTGCGCCGCGCACCACGGGGCGACGCGTCATGCGCAGCATCGCGACCACCGGCGTCGCGCCGAGCGACGCCGCCCGCCAAGCCTCGCGCGCAACGCGGCGCACCGCGTTACGGTCGACCGCGCGCGGCAGCACCCGCCGCGGAACGGCCATCAACAATACGCCCGGCGGCCCGCCGAGCATCTTCCATCGCAGGTCGAAATGGTCACTGCCGATCGCCGGTCGCGCGCGCAGCAGCGTCGGCACGATGCCGCGCGGCAGTTGCGGACTGCGCTCGCCGCCCACGCGGAATCAGACGGACAGGCGCTTGCGACCCTTGGCGCGACGCGCGCGAATGACGGCACGACCGCCGCGGGTCTTCATGCGGGCCAGGAAGCCGTGCGTGCGCTTTCGCCGCACGACGGAGGGCTGATAGGTGCGTTTCATGAGGGCAATCCAGGACCGGGAAGGGAAAAGCCTTTCATTACAACGCATTAGCTGCCCGGCTGTCAATTTCGGGTTGGCGCGAGCATGCCATCAGGGAGTAAAATGAACGGTTTTCCGCCCACTTCCCCACGCACCCGAGACCGATCGAATCATGCTGGACCGTTGGCTCGCCTGCGTGGCAAGACTCGAAAACGAGATTCCCGCACAGCAGTTCAAGCCCTGGATCAAGCCGCTGGTCTTCCTTGGCTACGACGAGGCAGACCAACTGCTGCGCCTGGGCGTGCCGAATTCGTTCAAGCTCAACTGGGTGAAGTCGCAGTTCGAGTCGCGCATCGAGTCGATTGCGCGCGAAACCATCGCCCCCGAGCTGCGCGTGAGCTTCGAAGTGCATCGCGCGGCCGCCGCCAACGAAGTCATGCATCCGGAGGCACCGCGGCAGCTGTCCGCCGATCCGGAGACCGCCATTGCGCGCCCCGAGCTGCTCGACGGCGTGGCCAACGAACCCTTCCAGCTGGCGGCGCCCGACGCGCAGACCCGCCTGCGCCCCGAGCTCACCTTCGACACCTTCGTGCACGGCAAGGCCAACCAGATCGCCTGGTCGGCCGCGCTGCAGGTGGTCGAGCGCCCCGGCACCGCGTACAACCCGCTGTTCCTCTACGGCGGGGTGGGGCTGGGCAAGACGCACCTGCTGCACGCGGTCGGCAACGCCATCCTCGAGCGCAAGCCCCGCGCGCGCGTGCGCTACATCCACGCGCAGGACTACTTCGACGAGATGGTGCGCGGCATCCAGCGCAAGTCGCTGCAGGAGTTCAAGAAGAAGTACCAGCAGCTCGACCTGCTCCTGATCGACGACATCCAGTTCCTCGGCGGCAAGGATCGCACGCAGGAGGAGTTCTTCTACACGTTCGAGGCGCTGCTCACCGCGCGCAAGCAGCTGATCATCACCTCGGACACCTATCCGAAGGAGCTGTCGGCCTTCGAAGACCGTCTCGTGTCGCGCTTCGGCTCGGGCCTGATCGTCGAGATCGAGCCGCCCGAGCTCGAAA
>CAZBTE010000285.1:0-3274 GCA_964494665.1 uncultured Limnobacter sp. | reverse complement strand
CGAAGATGGTGGAAGGATTCTGGAAGCGCGTGGCACGTGAAGCGGCGCGGACGCGGTGTCATCGTCAGCCACCAGACGCCTGCGTTTGCCCCGGCCGGCCTGTCGGGTGATTACGTGCGCCTGCGCGACCTGATCCGCGAGTACCGCTCGCTCGACCAGGGCCTGGTCAAGGAGAACAACCGCAAGCTGATCCTCGCCCAGGCGGCGAAGATGAACATCGACAAGGACCTGGACTGGAAGGCGGACGAAGCCGAGCGCGACTTCGAGCACCTGCTGCGCGGGATCGAGGACTACCTGGAGGATCTCGGCACGACGATGCAGCCGCTCGGCCTGCACACGCTCGGTCGCGATGCCGAGCGCGCGCACCTGGTCAGCAACGTGATGCAGATGCTGGGCGAGCCGCTGATCGAGCGCACCGGCGCCGGAGACGCGCGGGCCGTGTTCGCCGACGACTACGAGAAGTTGCAGCAAAGCGCGCCCTATCGCTTCGTGGACGACGTCGTGTTTTCGGAGCGGCCGCTGGAGCTCGTCGACGATCCGCAGCTGCGCCGGCTCGCGCAGCGCGGGCGCGAGTTCCGCGACGCGCTGCGCGCCGAGCTGGAGATCGAAGGCGTGCTGCGCGGCCTGTCGGCGCGCTGGATCGATCCCTCGTATGGCGGCGATCCGATCCGCAATCCGGACGCGCTGCCGACCGGCCGCAACATGTACGGTTTCGATCCGTCGCGGATTCCGACGCGCGCTGCGTGGGAAGCGGGCAGGCAGGCGCTGCAGCAGCTGCTCGAGCGCCATCGCGACGCGCACGGCCGCGAGCCCGAGAAGCTCGCGTTCAGCATGTGGAGCACCGAGACGATGCGCCATCTCGGGATGCTCGAGGCGCAGGTCCTCTACGCGATGGGCGCGCGGCCGGTGTGGGACGAAGGCGGCCGCGTGACCGGCGTCGAGCCGATTCCGCACGCCGAGCTCGGCCGCCCGCGGATCGACGTGGTGATCTCGCTGACCGGCCTTTATCGCGACCAGTTCCCCAACGTGATCGAGCGCTTCAACCAGGCCGTGGTGCAGCTCGCTGCGCTGGACGAGCCGCCGCAGCACAACCACGTCCGGGCCAACACCGAGCGCATCCGGGCGACGCTGTCGCAGCGCGGCGTCGAGCCCGACGCGGCACGCGAGTTCGCGCTGACGCGGGTCTTCGGCAACGAGAGCGGCGACTACAGCACCCGGCTCACCGATGCGACGCTGGCCTCCGACAAGTGGGAGACCGGCGACGGCAAGCTCGTGCAGCTCTACCTGTCCCGCATGTCGTGGGCCTACGGGCCCGACCCGGCCAGGTGGAGCAGCAAGCCGCGCGACGGCAGCGGTGCCGAGGTGAACGCGTACGCCGAGCACCTGCGCGGCACCAGCGCCGCCGTGTTCTCGCGCTCGTCGAACCTGCGCGGGCTGCTCGATACCGATCACCCGTTCGAGTACCTGGGCGGCATCTCGATGGCGGTGAGGCACCTGGACGGGCGCAGCCCGCAGCTCTACATCTCGAACATGCGCGATCCGCAGCGCGCGCGGCTGGAGACGGCCGGGAAGTTCCTCGCGAAGGAACTGCGCGCGATCTACCAGCACCCGAACTGGGTCGCCGAGATGCAGAAGGAAGGTTATGCCGGCACGCTGCAGCTGCTCAATGCGGTGAACAACTTCTGGGGCTGGCAGGTCATGGACCGCAACGTGGTGCGCGACGACCAGTGGCAGGACTTTCACGACGTCTACGTGAAGGACCGATACCAGCTCGGGATGCGCGAGTGGTTCGAGAAGTCCAACCCGACCGCGCTGGCGCAGATCGCCGAGCGCATGCTGGAGGCGATCCGCAAGGATTACTGGAAGGCGGACGAGCGTACGCGACGCGAGCTCGTCAGGACTTACGCCGAGCTCGCGCGCAAGCACGACGTCCGCACCGCCAACGAGAAGCTCACGCAGTACGTCACCGAGTGGTCGCGCGGCTTCGGCCTCGACGGCGCAGCGGCGCGGCCGGGCTCGTCGCCGCCCGCCGCACCGCGCGCTTCGCTTCCGCCCGAGCCGTCGCCGCCGCCGCAGGATGCCGTGCCGCCGCCACCTCCGGCCGAGGTGGTGCGTGGACAGGAGCTGCGCGAGGTCGAGCGGGAACAGCGGATCGAGCGCCTCGTCTGGATCTATGCCTGGCTCATCGGCCTGGTGATCGTCGTCGGCGCCGCGTACCAGGCGTGGGCCACCTGGCGCGAGCGGCGTCGCGCACCGATGCCCGCGTGAACCCGAATCCCCGTTTCTCCCGACCGGAACCACCATGAACGCGATCGAAAGTTTTCTCTACGAGATCTCCAGGTTCTTCCTCACGCCGGTGCTGGTGCTGCTGAGCCTGATGTTCGTCTATGCGCTGTTTGCGCTCGGCATGCTGCTTTTCGAGCTGGCGCTGCGGGCGGCGCGAGGGCAGGGCCGGCAACCGCTGGCGCAGTGGCTGCAACGCCAGCCCGGCGCGAGCCCGGAGGCGCTGGAGCTGCAGGTGCTGCGCCAGCTCGAGGTGCAGCGCATCGTCAGCCGCACTGCGCCGATGCTGGGCCTGGTGGCGACGATGATTCCGATGGGCCCGGCGCTGATCGCGGTCTCGAGCGGCAACACGCAAGGGATGGCGCAGAACCTGGTGGTGGCGTTCGCGGCGGTGATCGTCGCGCTCCTCGCTGCGGCGATCACCTTCGTCGTGCACTCGGTGCGCCGACGCTGGCTGCTGGAGGAACTCGAGGGGCTGCTGGGTGGCCGGGCCGCGCCCGTCGCCGCCGACGGAAAGGCTGCCGCGGGAGCGGCATATGCGTGAACGCCGGATGCGCATCGACGTGCTCGCCGACGACGACGGCGACGACCCGATCCTGAGCGTGGTGAACATCGTCGACGTGTTCCTCGTGATCATCGCAGTGCTGCTGATCGCGGTGATCGAGAACCCGCTGAACCCGTTCGCCACGCAGGACGCGATCGTGATCCGCAACCCGGGCAAGCCGGACATGGGAATGGTGATCAAGCAGGGCAACGAGCTGAAGGAGTACCGATCCTCCGGGCAGATCGGCGAAGGCGAAGGGGCCAAGGCCGGGACGGCCTACCGGCTGAAGAACGGCACGATGGTCTATATCCCCGAGACGGACGGCGCCGCAGCGGGCAGCCGTCAGGACTGAAGCGCCGCTCCCGGGGTGGGGGCGTTTCCGGGCCGTATGGATGTATAATCCGCGCTCTTCGGGGCGGTAGCTCAGCTGGGAGAGCGTCGCGTTCG
>CAZBTE010000284.1:0-3278 GCA_964494665.1 uncultured Limnobacter sp. | reverse complement strand
CCTTGATCAGCGACGACTTGCCGGTGCCGCGCGAGCCGGTGAGCAGCACGTTGTTGGCCGGCAGGCCGGCAACGAACTGGCGCGTATTGCGCTCGATCGCCTGCTTCTGTTCGTCGATGTTCTGCAGATCCGACAACCGGATCGGCGACAGGTGACGCACCGGCTGCAGCAGCGCCTGGGTACCGAAGACGCCGGGACGTCGCCGCCAGCGAAACGCATGCGCGGCGTCCCAATCCGGCGCCAGCGGCGCGGGCAGCAGTGGCTCGAGGCGCCCGAGCAGGGACTCGGCCCGTGCCAGCAGGCGTTCGAGGTCGTCCGTTCGGTCGTCAGGACCGGTAGTCGGCATTGATCGACACGTATTCGTGCGAGAGATCGCAGGTCCAGACCGTGGTGGCCGCGGTGCCGCGCCCGAGCACCACCCTGATGCCGATCTCGGCCTGCTTCATCACGCGCTTGCCGTCGTCTTCGCGATAGGCCGGATGGCGCCCGCCGCGCGTGGCGACGTGCACGTCGTCGAGGTACAGGTCGATGCGGTCGACGTCGAGGTCGGTGACGCCGGCGTAGCCGATCGCGGCCAGGATGCGCCCGAGATTGGGATCGGATGCGAAGAAGGCCGTCTTGACCAGCGGTGAATGCGCGATCGCGTAGGCCACCGCGGCCGCCTCCGCAGCCGAAGCGGCGCACTCGACGGTGATCGCGATGAACTTGGTCGCGCCCTCGCCGTCGCGCACGATCGCCTGCGCCAGTTGCTGCGCGACATCGACGATCGCCGCTTTCAGCGGCACCGCGCCGGGCGCCGCGTCGTCGGCCACCGTGACGCCGCTGGCGCCAGTGGCCAGCAGCACGAACGAGTCGTTGGTGGAAGTGTCGCCGTCGACGGTCACGCGGTTGAAGCTCACGTCGGCCGCTTCGCGCACCCAGCGCTCGAGCAGTGGCTGCGGCAGCGCCGCGTCGGTGGCGACGTAGCCGAGCATCGTCGCCATGTTGGGCCGGATCATGCCCGCGCCCTTGGATACGCCGGTGACCACCACGCGCCGGCCGCCCACGTCGACCTCGCGCGAGGCCGCCTTGGGCAGCGTGTCCGTGGTCATGATCGCCTGCGCCGCGTCGAGCCAGTCACTGCTGCCGAGGTCGGCCACGGCAGTCTCGATACCGGCCTGCAGCCGCTGCATCGGCAGGTGCTCGAGGATCACGCCGGTGGAGAACGGCAACACCTGCGACGGCTCGCAGCCGAGCAGGCGCGCGACCGCCTCGCAACTGGTGCGCGCGTCGGCCAGGCCTTGCGCGCCCGTGCCGGCATTGGCGCAGCCGGTGTTGACGACCAGTGCGCGAATCGCACCGCCGCTCGCGGCGAGATGCTCTCGGCACACCTGCACCGGCGCGGCGCAGAAGCGGTTGGTGGTGAACACGCCGGCGGCGGCGGCCCCCGGCGCAACGCGCATCACCAGCACGTCGCGGCGATTGGCCTTGCGCAGGCCGGCGGCCGCGGTGCCGATTTGCACGCCGGCCACCGCTCGCAGCGCCTCGCGCGCCGGGACTTCGAGGTTCACGGGCATCGGTGCCTCCGCAGCGCCGCACCGGACCGGGCCGGCCCCGGCATACCGGGCCGGCGCACTAGGCGATGCGGCCGTGGCATTGCTTGTATTTCTTGCCCGAACCGCAGGGGCAGGGATCGTTGCGTCCGATCTTCTGGCCGAAGCGGCGCACCGGCTGCTGCGCGGCAGCCTCGGCCTCGGGCCGCTGCTGCACGGCCAGCGCGATCGCCTCGGGATCCGCGCCCTCTGCAGCCGACGCCGCCTCGTCGAATTCGGCGTGCGTGTAGCTCACGTTGGCGTAGTGGGGCTGCACCGCTTCCTCGACCTGCTCGACCTCCTCGGCCGACTGGATGCGCACCGTCATCAGGATGCGCGTGACGTCGGAACGCACGCGCTCCTGCATCAGGCTGAACAGCTCGAACGACTCGCGCTTGTATTCCTGCTTGGGGTTCTTCTGCGCGTAGCCGCGCAGGTGGATGCCCTGGCGCAGGTGGTCGAGCGCCGCCAGGTGCTCGCGCCAGTGGTTGTCGAGGCTCTGCAGCATGACGTTGCGCTCGAACTGGTGCCAGGCCGCCGGCTCGACGATCGCGGTCTTGGCGGCGTAGGCGTCCTCGCCGGCCTGCACGATGCGCTCCAGGATGGCCTCGTCGTCGAGACTGGGCTCGGCCTTCACCCACTCACCGACCGGCAGCTTGAGCTGGCACTCGGAGAGCAGGGCCTGCTCGAGCGCGGGGATCTCCCACTGCTCCTCGACACTGTCGACCGGCACATAGCGGCGGAAGATGTCGTGCAGCACGCCCTGGCGCATGGCGCGGATGGTATCGGAGATGTCCTCGGTCTCGAGCAGTTCGTTGCGCTGCTGGTAGATGACCTTGCGCTGGTCGTTGGCGACGTCGTCGTACTCGAGCAGCTGCTTGCGGATGTCGAAGTTGCGCGCCTCGACCTTGCGCTGCGCCGACTCGATCGAGCGCGACACCATGCCGGCCTCGATCGGCTCGCCTTCGGGCAGCTTGAGCCGGTCCATGATCGCCTTGAGTCGATCGCCGGCGAAGATCTTCAGCAGCGGATCTTCCATCGACAGATAGAATCGCGACGAACCCGGGTCGCCCTGACGTCCCGAACGACCGCGCAACTGGTTGTCGATGCGTCGCGATTCGTGCCGCTCGGTGCCGACGATGTGCAGCCCGCCGGCGGCGACCACCTGATCGTGCAGCGCCTGCCATTCGCCGCGCAATCGCCCGGCGCGTGCCGCGCGCTCCTCTTCGGTCAGGGATTCATCGGCCTGCAAAAGATCGATCTGCTTGTCGACGTTCCCGCCCAGCACGATGTCGGTACCGCGCCCGGCCATATTGGTCGCGATCGTGATCATCTTCGGCCGGCCGGCCTCGGCGACGATGCCGGCCTCGCGCTCGTGCTGCTTGGCGTTGAGCACCTGGTGCGGCATCTTCGCGCGTTCGAGTTCGCGCGACAGCAGCTCCGAGTTCTCGATCGACGTCGTGCCCACCAGCACCGGCTGCCCGCGCTGGTGACAGTCACGGATGTCGGCCACGATCGCGGCGAATTTTTCCTTCGTCGTGCGAAAGACCTGATCCTGCCGGTCGTCGCGGATCATCGGGCGGTGGGTCGGGATCACCACGGTCTCCAGACCGTAGATTTCCTGGAACTCGTAGGCCTCGGTATCGGCCGTCCCGGTCATGCCGGCAAGCTTGCCGTACATGCGGAAGTAGTTCTGGAAGGTGATCG
>CAZBTE010000283.1:0-3290 GCA_964494665.1 uncultured Limnobacter sp. | reverse complement strand
AGAAGCAGCGCGGCATCTCGGTGGCGAGCTCGGTGATGCAGTTCGTGCATCGCGACTGCGTCGTGAACCTGCTCGACACGCCGGGCCACCAGGACTTTTCCGAAGACACCTACCGGGTGCTGACCGCGGTCGACGCGGCGCTGATGGTGATCGACGCGGCCAACGGCATCGAGTCGCAGACGCTGCGACTGCTGAAGATCTGCCGCACGCGCAACATTCCGATTCTCACCTTCGTCAACAAGCTCGACCGCGAGGTGCGCGCGCCGCTCGACCTGCTCGACGAGATCGAGCGCGAGCTGGGCATGACGCCGATTCCGTTCACCTGGCCGATCGGGATGGGCAACCGCTTCCGTGGCGTCTACGACCTGCGCATCGAGCGCGTGCGCCGCTTCCGGGCCGGCCAGGACCGCAACCTCGGCGACGGCGAACCGCTCGACGTCGACGACCCGGCGCAGGCCGCCACGCTCGGCCAGCCGTGGCTCGACGCGGCGCCCGAGATCGAGCTGGTGCGCGGCGCGTCGCCCGAGTTCGAACGAGAGCGCTTCATCGCCGCGCGCCAGACACCGGTGTTCTTCGGCTCGGCGATCAACAACTTCGGCGTGCGAGAGGTGCTGGACGCGCTCGTCGAGCTGGTGCCGATGCCGGGCCCCAAGCACGCCGACGAGCGCATGGTCAGCCCCGACGAACCGAAGTTCAGCGGCGTCGTGTTCAAGGTGCAGGCCAACATGGACCCGCAGCACCGCGACCGCGTGGCGTTCGTGCGCGTGTGCTCGGGACGCTTCGAGCGCGGCATGGCGCTGACGAACACGCGCACGAAGCGCCAGTTGCGCCCCCAGAACGTGGTCACCTTCCTGTCGCAGCGCCGCGACCTGGTCGACGAGGCGTATCCCGGCGACATCATCGGCATTCCGAATCACGGCACGCTGAGCCTGGGCGACACGCTGACCGAAGGCGAGCTGCTGCACTTCAGCGGCCTGCCATTCTTCGCGCCCGAGTCGTTCCGCACCATCGAGGTGGTCGACCCGATGAAGATGAAGCAGCTGCGCGCGGCGCTCGCACAGCTGGGCGACGAAGGCGCGATCCAGGTGTTCCGCCAGGACGGCGGCAGCCGCCTGCTGCTGGGCGCGGTCGGCGAGTTGCAGTTCGAAGTGGTCGCGCACCGGCTGCGCGTCGAGTACAACGTCGAGGCGCGCATCGCGCCTGCCCCCTACGTCGCGGCGCGCTGGATCAACGGCGACGACGCGGCGATGGTGGCGCGTTTCCTGGAGCAGAACGCTGCCCGTGTGGCGCTCGATGCCGCCGACGCCCCCACCTACCTGGTGCGCACGCCGCACGAAATCACGGTCGCGCAGGAGCGCTGGCCGCAGCTGCGATTCAGCGTGCTGCGCGAGCGGGGCGGCGCGCGCTTCACGCTTCACGAGCATTCAGCGTGACATTCAGCTTTGACTGAATCGAAACGCAAGAATTCCTGACTTCAAACGAGCCGAACCGGCTCCTAGAGTCTCCATCAGGCGTTTCGCCGGACCGTTCCGGCTGCCCGCGCGGCGCTCGCCGCGCTCCGGAGACTCTCGATGCCTGCCCTGCTCGCTGTCCCGACCCGGTACGATCGCGATCGCTATCGGCCCTTGCGCACCCGGCGCATGGCCGATTCGCTGCGCGTGCTCGCACTGGATGCCGCGGCCCAGCCGGATGGCCGTCCGAAGGGACCGACGGGGCAGGTCGAAATGCTCGTCGCGCTCTGGGATCGTCACCTCAGGCACCACCCGGCCGATCCCGCGTGGGCCGATCGCGATCGCGTCGTATCGCGCCGCCCGCTCGGGTCGGCGATGCACGATGCGCTGCTGCACCTCACCGGGCACGACCTGCCGATGAACGCATTGCGAGGATGCGCGCAACGCGGTGGACGACGTCCCGGACGCACGGATCCCATGCGGGACAACGGCGCCGACCCTGGGCCGGACCACGGCCTGGCCGATGCGGTGGGGATGGCGCTTGCCGAAAAGCTGCTCGGCGACGAGTTCAATCGCGACGGACACGCGATCGTCGACCACCGCACCTGGATCTTCGTCGACGAGCACTGCCTGGACGAGGCAGCGAACCGCGACGCATGCGCGCTGGCGGCCGGGTGGAGGCTGCACAAGCTGGTCGCGCTGCATGCCGCCGGGCGCGCGGACGAGGCATCCGCCTGGGGCGCCGGCACGCCGGCACGCTTTCGCCGCCTCGGCTGGAACGTGATCGGTCCGGTCGACGGACACGACGTCGACGCGATCGACGCGGCGCTGCACAGCGCCGTCGACGCGCGGGACGCGCCGAGCCTGGTGGTCTGCCGCATCGACGACGAACACCCCACACGCGACCTGCTCGACTGGCGGCATCCGCCGTTCGACATCCCGCGCGACGTCTACGAGTCGTGGAACATGCGCGCGCGCGGCGAATCGGCATGCCGCGACTGGCAGCGACGCTTTGCCGCCTACCAGCGCGCCTTCCCCGACCTGGCCGCCGAGTTCGGCCGGCGGATGCAGGGACACCTGCCCACCGGCTTCCAGGAGGCACTGATCTCGGTGATGGTCCGGTTCGGTCGCGCGAGCGAAGCAGCCGCCACCGAGGACGCCTCGCAGGAGGTGGTTGCGGCGCTCGGTCCTGCGCTTCCCGAGCTGCTCGGCGGATCGGTCGCGGCCGCGGGCTCGAACCTGATCCGCTTCCCCGGCTTCGGCGTGCTGCGCGGCACCCACGGCGAGCGGCACGTCGATTACGGCGTGCATGCATCCGGCATGGCCGCAGTGATGAACGGCATCGCGCTGCACGGCGGATTCGTGCCCTATGGCGAAAGCCGCCAGGTTTCGGAAGGCAGCGATGCCCTCCGCGATGCGATGCGCACGGTGGCCCAGGGTGGGCAGCGCGCAGTCCACCTGTTCACCGTCAGCGACGGCGACGGCGCGCCCGCGCATGCGGGCGGCGTCGAGGCTGCCGAACTCCCGCAGCACGCGGACCTGGACGTCTGGCGACCGTGCGATGCGGCCGAGACAGCCGTGGCGTGGATCGCCGCGCTAGCCCGCGCGCGGCACTCCAGTGCGCTGCTTCTGTCGCGCCAGTCGATGCCGGCACAAGCGCGCACGCCGGAACAGGTGCTGCACATCCGGCGCGGCGGCTACGTACTGAGCGACCGCGACGGGGCGGTCGCGGTGCTGCTGGCCACGGGCACCGAAGTGCCGCTCGCGATCGCGGCGCAAGCCCAGCTGGATGCACGCGGCGTTGCGGTGCGCGTCGTGTCGATGCCGTCGGCCACCGTA
>CAZBTE010000282.1:0-3315 GCA_964494665.1 uncultured Limnobacter sp. | reverse complement strand
CTTCATCACCGGCTCCCAGTTCGGGTCGGTCATGTCGGTGACCAGCACGTCGCCCGGCTGCACGCGCGCCATCTCCGCCGCGTCGGCCACCACGCGCACGCGCCCGGCGCCGACCTTCTGGCCGATCGCGCGCCCCGATGCGAGCACCTCGGAGCTGCCCTTCAGGCGATAGCGCTGCTGGCGCGTCTCGCCCTGCAACGACTTCACCGTCTCGGGACGGGCCTGCAGGATGTAGAGCTTGCCGTCACGGCCGTCCTTGCCCCATTCGATGTCCATCGGGCGCCCGTAGTGGCGTTCGATGATCACCGCGTAGCGCGCCAGCTCGACGACGTCGTCGTCGGCCAGCGAGTAGCGGTTGCGCGCGTCGATCGGGGTGTCGACCGTGCGCACCGTGCGCCCGGCCGCCGGGTCTCCGTCACCGTTGGTCGCGAAGCCCATCCGGATCAGCTTCGAGCCCATCTCGCGCCGGATGATCGGAAACTTCCCGGCCTCCAGCATCGGCTTGTGCACGAAGAACTCGTCGGGGTTCACCGCGCCCTGCACCACCGTTTCGCCCAGCCCGTAGGAACTGGTGATGAACACGACATCCTGGAAGCCCGACTCGGTGTCGATCGTGAACATCACGCCCGAGCTGGCCAGGTCGCTGCGCACCATGCGCTGCACGCCCGCCGACAGCGCCACGCCCGCGTGCGCGAAGCCCTTGTGGACGCGGTAGGAAATCGCGCGGTCGTTGTACAGCGACGCGAACACGTGGCGCACGCGCTCGAGAACGGCGTCGATGCCGCTGACGTTCAGGTAGGTCTCCTGCTGGCCGGCGAACGAGGCGTCCGGCAGGTCTTCGGCGGTGGCCGACGATCGCACCGCGACCGAGATCTCCTGGCCGGATTCCTCGGCCAGTTTTTCGTAATGGCGCCGGATTTCCTGCTCGAGCGGCGCCGGCAGCGGCGCCGCCTCGATCCAGCCGCGAATCTCGGCGCCGCATTCGGCCAGCGCCTTGACGTCCTCGGTGTTCAGTTCGTGCAGTCGTGCGTCGATGCGCTCGGTCAGCCCGTTATGGCGCAGGAACTCGCGGAACGCGAACGCGGTGGTGGCGAAACCGCCCGGCACGCGCACGCCCGAAGCCGCGAGCTGGCTGATCATCTCCCCCAGCGAAGCGTTCTTGCCGCCGACCGATTCGACATCGGACATGCGCAGGTCTTCGAAGGGGACGACGTATCGTCCTTCGTGCTGATTCATGGAAAGGCCTTGACATGGTTGGAGACCGGTAGCGGCGTCGGCAGCGGCCACGGGCCCGCCGATTGCCGCGATTCGCGGATAATTCTACTGCGCAGCCCCGACCATGCCCCTGTACGTACCGCACGAAATCCACCACTGGCCGGCACTCGCTCCGGAATCGATCATGCCCGACTCAGGCGGTTCGCAGTACGATCGCACGATCTTCTACGTTTCCGACGGCACCGGCGTCACCGCCGAGACCTTCGGGCATTCGCTGCTCACGCAGTTCGAGCACCTGCGCCTGCGCGAAGTGCGCCTGCCGTTCGTCGATTCGATCGACAAGGCACGCCTGGCGGTCGAGCGCATCGACCGCCAGGCGCTCGTCGACCGGCAGCGCCCGATCGTGTTCAGCACCATGGTCGACGCGTCGATCAACGACGTGGTTCGACTCGCCAACTGCCGCTTCCTCGACCTGTTCGCCACCTTCGTCGAGCCGCTGGAGAACGAATTCGGGGTGAAGTCGACGCACACGATCGGCCGCTCGCACACCGCGATGAACACCGAGGCCTACCAGCGGCGCATCGCGGCGATCAACTATTCGCTCGCGCACGACGACGGCCAGCAGCATGCCGACCTTGCCAATGCTGAGGTGATCCTGGTCGGCGTCTCGCGCAGCGGCAAGACGCCCACCTCCCTCTACCTTGCAATGCAACACGGCATTCGCGCCGCCAACTATCCGTTGGTTCCCGACGACTTCGAGCGCCGCCGGTTGCCCGCAGTGCTCTACCACTACAAGCCGAAGCTGTTCGGCCTGTCGATCGCACCCGAGCGGCTGGCCCATATCCGCAACGAACGGCGTCCCGGCAGCCGCTATGCGTCGATCGAGAATTGCCGCTACGAAGTCAGGGAGGCCGAAGCGCTGATGCGCCGCGAAGGCATCCGCTGGCTGTCCTCGACCACCAAGTCGATCGAGGAAATCGCGGCAACGGTGCTGCAGCAACTCGACATCAGCTGAGTTCCGGCACGCGCGTTCGCGCCATGCGCTGGCGCAACTGCTCGAACAGGCACACTGCGGCGGCGACGCCCACGTTCAGCGATTCGACCGCCGGCGACTGCGGGATGCCGAGCGTGCGCACTGCCGGCCAGGCGCGCAGCTCGGTGTCGAGCCCCTGCCCTTCGTTGCCGAACAGCCACAGGCCGGGGGCGCGCAGGTCGGCGCGATACAGCGACAGGGTCGCGCCAGCCTGCGCTGCCCGCACTTCGACCGCAGCACGCTCGTGCAGCAGCGCCGGCACGATGCCCTCGTGGATCTCGAGGTGAAAATGCGCGCCCATGCCGGCGCGCAGCACCTTCGGCGACCAGCAGAACGCGGTTCCCGGCGAGGTGATCACGCGTCGCACGCCGACGGCCGCGCAGGTGCGCAGGATGCTGCCGACGTTGCCCGGGTCCTGCACCCGATCCAGGTAGACCGCGTCGTCGTCCAGTCGCGCCGGCAGCGCCGGGCGCGGGGTCGGCACGATCGCCAGCGGCCCGCTGCCGTGCTCGACCTGGCTGACGCGCTCGAACAGGCGATCGTCCAGCAGCGTTGCGGCCGGCAGGCGCCCGATCAGCGCGCGCACTTCGGCCGAAGCCATTGCGCGACGCGACACGAAAACCTCGACGTCGTCGCTGCTTGCGCCGAAGCGCGCCAGCCAGGCCTGGACCAGGTGCACGCCCTCGATCACCGTCAGCCCCTGGCGGCGGCGCTCGCGCGCCGAAGCCGTCAGGTCGAGCAGGCGCCGGAAACGCTCGTTGGCCGCGGAGACGATCGCGCGCGAAGCCGGCATCGCCTACCAGTCCGCCAACGGCTCCGACAACGGCCCGCAGCACGGCGCCGGTGCCTGTTCCGGCAGCGGAGGCGCCAGCGAGCCCAGCAGCACGCGCACCGGCGCAAAGCTGCGTCGGTGCTCGGGGCAAGGCCCGTGGCGGCGCAACTGCTCGAGGTGTTCGGGCGTCGCGTAGCCCTTGTGCCGATCGAAGCCGTACTGCGGGAAGCGCTCGTGCAGCGTTTGCATCGACCGGTCGCGCGCGCACTTGGCGAGGATCGACGCCGCCGAGATG
>CAZBTE010000281.1:0-3324 GCA_964494665.1 uncultured Limnobacter sp. | reverse complement strand
CGCTCGCCTGCCGGTTCGCCCACGGCGCCGCGAAGAAGGCCAGCAGCGCCACCAGCAACGCCACCGGCGCGGCGAAGCTCATTACCGGCCTGATCCAGGCCGCCAGGCTCTGCCCGCTGGCGAACCAGATCACCATCTCGGAGTCGCGAAACGCGCGCGTGAGCGACATCAGCACCGCGATGTAGACCGTCAGGACCAGCAGCACCGGCAGTACATTGATCGCGTTGAACGCGATCAGCGGCAGCACGCTGCCGGTGTCGACGCGCCCTCCCGCCGCGCGCCCCAGCAGGCGGATCAGCGACGTGGTCAGCATGATGACGAACAGCGTCGCGAACACGACGCCTGCGAGATTGACGAGGTCGCGTCGCAGCGCCTTCTTGAACAGCATGGCGGGGCGGGCCTCGTATAATCGACCGGGGTCGACCCAGGAAAGAAGAGCAATGCAATTTAGCACAAGGACTTCCCCTGCCGGGCGCATGCGCGCAGGCTGCGCGCTCGTGCCGGTGCTGGCGGGCAAGGAACTCACCGACGCGGGCAGGGAGCTCGATGCGGCGCACGGCGGACGTCTCGCGAAACTGATCCGCGGGGGAGACCTGCAGGCCAAGGCGGGGTCGACGCTGCTGGTCCAGCTCGACGGCGCGCTGCCGCGGGTGCTGCTGGTCTCGCTCGGCGAAACGCGCGAAGCCAGCCCGAAGTCGTACCGCGACGCGGTGCATGGCGCGCTCGAAGCAGCCGGCAGGCTGTCCGCCGACGACGCGCTATCGCTGCTGCACGAGGCGCCGGTGGCAGGGCGCGACACCGCCTGGAAGCTGCGCACGCAGGTGCTGGTCGGGCGCCAGCTCGCCTACCGCTTCGAGCAGCTCAAGAGCAAGCGCGAAGGGCCGCCGGTGCGTCCGAAGCGGGTCGTGCTGCCGGTCTCCAGCGAGGCGCCGGACGCGGCCGCCGTCGTCGCGCAGGCCACTGCCATCGCCAATGGTGTCGACATGGCGCGCGATCTCGGCAACCTGCCGGGCAACCACTGCACGCCCGGGTTTCTCGCCGACACCGCGAAGAAGATGGCGCGCGAGCTGGGGCTCAAGGCCGAAGTGCTCGACGTGCGGCGCATGCAGGCGCTGAAGATGGGCGCCCTGCTGTCGGTGGCACAGGGCTCCGAGCAGCCGGCGAAGCTGATCGTGCTGCGCTACCAGGGCGCCGGCGCGAAGCAGGCACCGATCGCGCTGGTGGGCAAGGGCATCACGTTCGACACCGGCGGCATATCGCTGAAGCCGGCGCCCGAGATGGACGAGATGAAGTTCGACATGTGCGGCGCCGCCTCGGTGCTGGGCGCGATGCGCGCGGCCGCCGAGATGAAGCTGAAGATCAACCTGGTGGTCGTGGTGCCGGCCAGCGAGAACATGCCGAGCGGGCGCGCCACCAAGCCTGGCGACATCGTCACCAGCATGTCCGGCCAGACGGTCGAGGTGCTGAACACCGATGCCGAGGGGCGCCTGGTGCTGTGCGACGCCCTCACCTACGTGCAGCGCTTCTCCCCCAGCACGGTGATCGACGTGGCCACCCTCACGGGTGCCTGCGTGATCGCGCTGGGTCATCATCATTCGGGCCTGTTCTCGCAGGACGACGCACTGGCCGACGAACTGCTGCAGGCAGGTCGCGACATCGACGACACCTGCTGGCGCATGCCGCTCGACGACGAATACCAGGAACAGCTGAAGTCGCCGTTCGCGGACATGGCCAACATCGGCGGTCGGCCGGCCGGCTCGGTCACCGCCGCCTGCTTCCTGTCGCGCTTTGCCAAGGGCTACGACTGGGCGCACCTCGACATCGCCGGCACGGCGTGGAAATCCGGAAAGAACAAGGGCGCCAGCGGCCGGCCGGTGCCGCTGCTTGCACATTTCCTGATGACACGCGCACGGAGTTGAACGGCGGTGACACGCGTCGACTTCCATTTCAACGCACCCGCCAGGCTCGAGTACGGTTGCCGGCTGGTGCGCAAGGTCTACCGCGCACGCCACAAGGTGCTGGTGTGGTGCGACGACCCGGCACGGCTGGCCGAGTTCGACCGGCTGCTGTGGACGTTCTCGCAGCACGACTTCGTTCCGCACGTCGCGGCGACCGATGCACTGGCGGCCGAGACACCGGTGCTGCTGGCGGCCGAGCCGGTCGAGACCCCGTTCCACGAGGTGCTGGTCAACCTGGGCGACACGGCGCCGCCGATGTTCAGCCGCTTCGACCGGCTGATCGAGGTGGTCAGCGGCGATGAGGCCGATCGCGATGCGGCGCGCGAGCGCTGGCGCTTCTATCGTGATCGGGGCTATCCGATGCATCGGCACGACCTCGCGGCCGATCAGCGCCTGTCGGTCGGCTGACGCACGGGGGCCTTCGGTGGACGAGGAAATCGAGCAACTGGCCGAACAACTGCGCGCAGCGGCCGGAGGCGCGCGCGAGGAAGGCGAAGACGCCATCCCGATGCTCACCGAGGTGGTCGAGGTGCCACGCTACGACCGCGCCGAACTGCCCGCCACGCTCGCTTCGGTCGACTGGTCCCAGCTCGCGCTGCGCGTGCAGGAGAACGTGCTCGAGCGTCTGCTGAACCGCTCCGACGCGTTGCTCGAGGAGACGCTGCAGTCGAGCCTGCAGGCGGTGATCGGCCGCGCCACCGAGTCGCTGGCTGCCGAACTCGGCACCACGCTGCACCAGCTGATCCGTGACCTGGTCGCGCGCGCGGTCACCGAGGAGCTCACGCGCGTGCACGACGAGATGCTGCACGCGCGCGACAGCCAGGCCCCGAACGTCTGATCCACTTCCCTGCCAACATGACCGCACCCGCATCCGCAGGCAATGCAACTGCCGCCCCCGAGGGCGCCGAGCCGCTGGCCAGGAGCTTCGAGCCCGCCGCCATCGAATCGCTCTGGTACCCGCTCTGGGAATCGCGCGGTTACTTCGCCGCCGGCAACGCGCCGGGCGCCGAAGCGTTCTCGATCCAGTTGCCGCCGCCGAACGTGACCGGCACGCTGCACATGGGCCACGCGTTCAACCACACGGTGATGGACGCGCTCACGCGCTACCACCGGATGCGCGGCGACAACACGCTGTGGCTGCCCGGCACCGACCACGCCGGCATCGCGACGCAGATCGTGGTCGAGCGACAGCTCGACGCGCAGGGCGTCTCGCGCCACGACCTCGGTCGCGAGCAGTTCGTCGAGCGCGTGTGGCAGTGGAAGCAGCAGTCCGGCTCGACCATCACGCGCCAGATGCGGCGCATGGGCACGTCCACCGACTGGTCGCTCGAATACTTCACGATGGATCCGAAGTTGTCGGACGTCG
>CAZBTE010000280.1:0-3326 GCA_964494665.1 uncultured Limnobacter sp. | reverse complement strand
CGGCGACGGCCGGCTGCTCGCGCTGAACAGCTACGAGAACCGCGTCTACCAGGTGAGCCTGGAAGACGGCCGCACGGTCGTCGCGAAGTTCTACCGCCCGCAGCGCTGGAGCGACGCGCAGATCCTCGAGGAGCATGCGTTCGTCGCCGAGCTCGCGCAGCACGAGATCCCGGTCGTCGCACCGCTGGTGCTCGATGCGAGCGGCGCCACGCTGGGCAGCTTCGACGGCTATCGGTTCGCGGTCTATCCGCGCCGCGGCGGACGCGCGCCCGAACTCGACCACGCCGATACGCTCGAGCGCATCGGCCGCTTCATCGGGCGCATCCACGCGGTGGGCTCGGCGGCGCCCTTCGCGGTGCGCCCGACGCTGGACCTGGACAGCTTCGGCACGGAGCCACGCGAATGGCTGCTCGCGCACGACTGCGTGCCCGCCGAGCTGTTGCCGGCCTGGCGCGCCATCGTCGACCAGGCGCTCGACGCGGTGCGCATCGCGTTCGCGCGTGCCGGCAACGTGCGCGCCGTCCGGTTGCACGGCGACTGCCACGCCGGCAACGTGCTGTGGACCGACGACGGACCGCACTTCGTCGACTTCGACGACGCGCGCAACGGGCCGGCGATTCAGGACCTGTGGATGCTGCTGTCGGGCGATCGTGCGTCGATGACGCGGCAGCTCTCCGACGTGCTGGCAGGCTACGAGGACTTCGCCGATCTGGACCGGCGCGAGCTGCAGCTGATCGAGCCGCTTCGCACGCTTCGGCTGCTGCACTATTCGGCGTGGATCGCGCGGCGCTGGGACGATCCGGCGTTTCCCGCGGCGTTTCCGTGGTTCGGCACGCAGCGCTACTGGCAGGACCGCGTGCTCGAGATGCGCGAGCAGGTTGCGGCGATGCAGGAGCCGGCGCTCGAGTGCGCCTGACCCGCTCGGTCGGCCGGCCTGAGCGCTGTCAGCGGCCGGCGATGGGTGCGCCGTCAGCGCCGACGCCGGCGCGGCGGTCGACGTCGGCACGAATGTGGGGCGGAAGGCGATTGAGCATCCAGCGGATCGCCGTCGGCACCAGGATGAGGTCGTCGACGATGCCGAAGAACGCGAGCGTCTCGGGAACGAGGTCGATGGGCGAGAACAGGTAAAGCAGCACGAGCGCGGTGCCCAGCTTGAGCCAGCCCGGCGCAGCCGGATGACGCACGGCGAACCACAGCCGCCTTGCGTCGCCCTTCACCAGCATCCACAGCAGCGAAAGCCGCTTCCACATCGCCCGTCTCCCATCGGCAAGCGCCCCGGTCGGCGCCATGGCCCTGATATCGGGGCGACCTGCCCGTGGCGCAAGAGGCCCTAGAAGATGCGGCCGAACCACAGCATCGACAGCATCGCCGCCAGTACTGCGGCGATCGCGGCGGCAGCCGAGAACAGCGCGGTGATCTCGCTCTCGCCGGTCTCCAGCACCATCTTCGACGTCATCGTTTCGTAGACCGTCTTCAGCTCGGCCGCCGTGCCGGCATAGAAGTACTCGCCGCGGGTCGTCTGTGCGATCGTCTTCAGCGCTTCCTCGTCCAGGCGCACCCGCATCGACCATCCCTCGCCGATCAGGATCTCGCCGTTCGGGGTGCCGATGCCCACCGTGTAGATGCGTACACCCCGCTCGGCAGCCAGCCGCGCCGCCTCGGCGGGGTCGGGGCCGGTCGTGGACTGTCCGTCGGAGAGCAGGATGATGACCGCCGATGTGTACGAACCCGGTGCCACCGGCTTGTGCTGGCTCTTGTCCGGGGTGCCCGTGTTGCCGCGCGGTGCGTCCAGCGGCGTGCCGCGCAGCGCGCGCCGGCTGCCCATCGACGGCAACTCGAACTCCTGGTCGGGGAACAGCGTCTTCAGCGACACCAGCACGCCGTTGCCCACGGCCGTGCCGCGCTGCAGTTCGAAGCGCTCGATCGCCGCCAGGATGTCCTCGCGGCTGTGCGTGGGCGGCTGCACCAGCGCCGCGCTCGCGCCGAACGTGACCACGCCGACGCGCGTGGTGCGAGGCTGCTCGGCCACGAACGCGCGCGCGGCGGCCTGCGCGGCGGCCAGCCGCGTGGGTTCGACGTCGGCCGCGCGCATGCTGCCCGACACGTCCATCGCGAGAATCACCGTCTCGTGCTGCGAAGGCAGCGTCACGATCGCGGTCGGGCGCGCGATCGAGACGATCAGCAGCGTCATCGCCGCGAGGAACAGCAGCGGCGGCAGGTGGCGTCGCAAGCCCTGTCGTGCGCCCAGCGCTTCCTTCACCAGGCTCAGTCCGGCGTAGCGCACGGCGGCGCGCTTGCGCCGGTGCAGCAGCCAGAGGTACAGGGCGACCATCAGCGGCACCGCCAGCAGCAGCCACAACATCGTCGGCCACTGGAAGCTCACTGCAGTCGTCCCAGGTGGACGGGAAGGCCGCCGCCGGCCACCAGCCTGCTGCTGCGCTTGCGCAGGTCGGCGAAGCGCAGCACGGCGTCGACCAGATCGTCGCTGGTCGACAGTTCGAGCACGTCGATGCCGGCGCGTGCGAAGCCGGCGCGCAGCGCCTGCTCGCGCCGTTCGGCCACCTGTTCGAAGCGGCGCCTGAACGCCCGGTCGTGGGTGTCGACGAACAGCTGCTCGCCCGTCTCGGCATCCTGCATCACGACCAGGCCGAGGTCGGGCAGCCGGCGTTCGAGCGGATCGACCAGCCGCACCGCGACGATCTCGTGGCGCAGCGCGAGTCGTCCGAGCGGCGCCTCCCAGCCCGGCGCGCTGAGGAAGTCCGATACGACGAACACCAGCGATCGCCGCTTCAGCACTTCGGACGCGGTGGCCAGCAGCGCGCGCAGGTCGGTGCCGGCCGAGCGCGGCGGCGCAGGCCGCGTCACCATCCGATGCAGGATCTGCAGCACCTGCAGCCGGCCCCCGCGCGCCGGAATGACCGTCTCGACCTCGGCGCCGTAGAAGACCGCGCCGACCCGGTTGCCGTGCCGGGTGAGCAATCGCGCGAGCACGGTGACGAAGTCGCGCGATACCGATTGCTTGGTGACCTCGTGCGACCCGAAGTCCACCGAGCCGCTCAGGTCGAGCAGCAGCCATGCGGCAAGCTCGCGCGCCTCGGTGTACTCGCGCACGTACGGCGTTTGCAGCCGTGCGGTGACGTTCCAGTCGATGTAGCGCACGTCGTCGTGATGCTGGTACTCGCGCAGGTCGGCCAGGTCGAGCCCGGTGCCGCGGAACAGCGTGCGGTAGTCGCCCTGCAACAGACCGTCGAGCCGACGCAGCACGGTCCACTCGAGACGGCGCAGCACCGCCTCGGCGCCGGCGCGCGGCGCGTTCGCGTGCGCCG
>CAZBTE010000279.1:0-3381 GCA_964494665.1 uncultured Limnobacter sp. | reverse complement strand
TTCCGACGGAGCGACGCAGCATGAATCGCAAGTCCCCCCTGGATGACGCCGTGGTGAGCAGCCTCGAGCGCTATTTCGACGATCTCGAAGGGACGCAACCGAACTCGATCTACGAGATGGTCATCCAGGCGGTCGAGCGGCCGATGCTCGAAGTGGTGATGCGCGAGGCGCACGGCAACCAGTTGCGCGCCAGCGAGATGCTGGGCATCAACCGCAACACCCTGCGCAAGAAGCTGCAGCAGCACGGGATGCTGCGATGAGCCGCGCCATTCGCCGCGCGCTCATCAGCGTCTCCGACAAGACCGGCGTCGTCGAGCTTGCGCGGGCGCTCGCCGACCTCGGCGTCGAGATCCTTTCCACCGGCGGCACCGCCAGACTGCTCGCGCAGCAGGGCATCGCGTCGGTCGAGGTGTCCGAACGCACCGGCTTTCCCGAAATGCTGGACGGGCGCGTGAAGACCCTGCACCCGGTCGTTCACGGCGGCCTGCTCGCGCGTCGCGAGCTCGACGCGCACATGCAGGCGATCGCCGCACACGGCATCGGTCCGATCGACCTGCTGGTGGTGAACCTCTATCCGTTCGAGGCCACCGTGGCGCGCGCCGACTGCACGCTCGACGAGGCGATCGAGAACATCGACATCGGCGGCCCGGCCATGGTGCGCTCGGGCGCCAAGAACTGGCGTGGCGTGGGCGTGCTCACCGATGCGGCGCAGTACGCCGGCGTGCTCACCGAGATTCGCGACACCGGCGGCCTGTCCGACGCCACCCGCTTCGCGCTGGCGGTGGCGGCGTTCGACGCCATCGCCCGCTACGACGGCGCAATCTCCGACTATCTGTCGTCGCTGCAGCCCGATGGCACGCGCAGCGAGTTTCCGGGCCAGGTCAACGGTCGCTTCATCAAGCTGCAGGACCTGCGCTACGGGGAGAACCCGCACCAGCGCGCAGCGTTCTACCGCGACCTGCACCCGGCCCCGGGCTCGCTGGTCACGGCGCACCAGCTGCAGGGCAAGGAGCTCTCGTACAACAACATCGCCGATGCCGACGCGGCGTGGGAGTGCGTGAAGAGCTTCGACGCCGCTGCCTGCGTCATCGTGAAGCACGCCAACCCGTGCGGCGTGGCGCTGGGCGCCGACGCGGCCGATGCCTACGCGCGGGCGTTCCGCACCGATCCGGTGTCGGCGTTCGGCGGCATCATCGCGTTCAACCGCCCGGTCGACGGCGCGGCGGCGCGCGCGGTCGCCGGGCAGTTCGTCGAGGTGGTGCTCGCCCCGTCGTACACCGATGAGGCAAGGCAGGTGTTCTCGGCCAAGGCAAACGCCCGCGTGCTCGAAATTCCCCTCGACCGCGTGCGCCCCGATGGCGCCACCGACTGGGAACGTGGCCACAACGCGCAGGACGTCAAGCGCGTCGGCTCGGGCCTGCTGGTGCAGAGCGCCGACAACCGTTCCATGACGCTGGCCGAGCTGAAGGTGGTCACCAAACGCGCGCCCACCGACGCCCAGCTGCGCGACCTGCTGTTCGCCTGGCGCGTGGCCAGGTTCGTGAAGTCCAACGCGATCGTCTTCTGCGGCGACGGCGCCACGCTGGGCGTAGGCGCGGGCCAGATGAGCCGCATCGATTCGGCGCGCATCGCGTCGATCAAGGCCGCCAATGCCGGGCTGCAGCTGGCCGGCTCGGTGGTCGCTTCCGACGCCTTCTTCCCGTTTCGCGACGGCCTGGACGTGGTCGCCGACGTGGGCGCCACCGCAGTCATCCAGCCCGGCGGCTCGGTGCGTGACGACGAGGTGATCGCCGCGGCCGACGAGCGCGGCATCGCGATGGTGTTCACCGGCGTACGGCACTTCCGGCACTGATGCGCACCCCGGCGCACGGCCAGGGCACGGTGCGCATCCTCGGCATCGACCCGGGCCTGCGCCTCACCGGATTCGGCGTCATCGACGTGCATGGCAGCCAGCTGCGCTACATCGCCAGCGGCGTGATCCGCGTGCCACCGGGAATGCTACCGCCGCGCCTGAAGGCGATCCACGACGGCGTGGCCGAAGTCATTGCCGAGTACCGCCCCGGAATGGCAGCGGCCGAAATCGTCTTCGTCAACGTCAACCCGCAGTCCACGCTGCAACTCGGCCAGGCGCGCGGCGCGGCGATCACCACGCTGGTCGCGCACGGGCTCGACGTGCACGAGTACACCGCGCTGCAAGTCAAGCAGGCGGTGGTCGGCTACGGGCGCGCGGCCAAGCCACAGGTGCAGGCGATGGTGCAGCACCTGCTGCGCCTGCCGGGCGTGCCTTCGGCCGATGCCGCCGACGCGCTGGCCTGCGCGATCTGCCACGCCCATGCCGCAACGATGACCACCGCGGCGCTGGGCTCCGGGGCGCGAAGCGCCGGAATGCGCCGCGGCCGGCTCCGGTAAGATCGGCCCATGATCGGCCGACTGCACGGAACCCTGCTCGACAAGCGCCCGCCCACGCTGCTGCTCGACGTCGGCGGCGTCGGATACGAAGTCGACGTGCCGATGAGCACGTTCTACGACCTTCCCGCCGCCGGCGAGCGCGTCACGCTGCTCACCCAGCAGGTGGTGCGCGAGGACGCCCACCTGCTGTACGGATTCCTGCGCGCCGACGAGCGCGAGGCGTTCCGCCAGCTGATCCGCATCGCCGGCGTGGGGCCGCGCACCGCGCTGGCCGTGCTCTCGGGCATGTCGGTCGCCGACCTGGCACAGGCCGTCGCGATGCAGGAATCGGGCCGGCTGCAGAAGGTGCCCGGCATCGGCAAGAAGACCGCCGAGCGTTTGCTGCTCGAGCTCAAGGGCAAGCTGGCGCCCGAAGTCGGTGGCACGCAGCAGGGCGCGGGCGGCGACGCCGGCATCGACGTGCTGCACGCGCTGCTCGCGCTCGGCTACTCCGAGCGCGAAGCGTCCGCGGCAGTCCGCCAGCTGCCCGCCGGCGTGGCCGTCTCCGAGGGCATCAAGCAGGCGCTCAAACTGCTGGCCAAGTCATGATCGAGCACGACCGCCTGATCTCCGCCGCACCCGCCTCGCCGTCCGAGGAGGTCGTCGAGCGCGCGCTGCGCCCGCGTCGCCTGGCCGATTACGTCGGCCAGGCCAAGATCCGCGAGCAGCTCGAGATCTTCATTGCTGCGGCGCGCGGCCGTGGCGAGGCGCTCGACCACCTGCTGCTGTTCGGGCCACCAGGGCTGGGCAAGACCACGCTGGCGCACATCGTCGCGGCCGAGATGGGCGTGAACCTGCGCCAGACCTCGGGGCCGGTGCTCGAGCGCCCCGGCGACCTGGCGGCGATCCTCACCAACCTCGACCGGCACGACGTGCTGTTCATCGACGAGATCCACCGCCTGTCGCCGGTGGTCGAGGAGATCCTCTACCCGG
>CAZBTE010000278.1:0-3424 GCA_964494665.1 uncultured Limnobacter sp. | reverse complement strand
CCGACGACCACAACATACAAGCATCGCAGGGCACCCCCGCGAAGCGGGGGCAAGCGCCCGGCGCGCCGCCCGCGGCCGGCCCGCGCCTTTGCCCGCGCCAACCGATGCACGCAAGACGCTCAAGTCTTCCGGCTGCTCTTCTCGAAGCGCGACACGCCCAGCGCCCACTGCACGCGCCCGCGGCCGGCCTCGGGCGCAGCCAGCGGCGCCGCCGGCGCCAGTCCGGCACGGCAGCGCTGCGCGAGTTCGATGTACAGGCGCGTGCCTTCGCGCTTCCAGTGGACGTCGTCGTCGTTCAATGAACGCAGTACGCGGCCCGGAATGCCGGCCACCAGCACGCGCGGCGCCACCTGCATGCCGACCTTCACGAACGACATCGCGGCCACGATTGCCTGCTCGCCGATCGTCGCCCGGTCCATCACCACCGCGTTGATGCCTACCATCGCGTCGCGCCCGATGCGCGCGCAGTGGATCACGGCGCCGTGGCCGATGTGGCTTTCCTCTTCCATCACGCAGTCGAAGTCGGGGCGCGAGTGCACCACGCAGTTGTCCTGCACGTTGGAGTTGCGCTCGAGGACGATGCGGCCGAAGTCGCCGCGCAACGACGCACCCGGACCGACGTAACACCCCGGGCCGACGATCACGTCGCCGATGAGCACGGCCGCCGGATGGACCCAGGCGGTCGGGTCGATCACGGGCACCAGCCCTTCGTAGGCGTAGACGGTTGGGGCACCGGGCACGGGCTTCTCCTCCTGCAGCGATGGTAACCCGGCGCGGGGGCTGCCTTCGTGCATCGTCGGCGCAACATCCGATCGGCGCCTGGTGGCAGCGCCCGGACGCTCCTCCGTCGGGATGGTCCGCCCGTCGGATGCCGTCACCGCTCTCCACCCGCAGGCCGGGCGGACAGCTACGCTGACCGAACAATGACAACGACGGTCTTCTTCGACCTGCGCACGATCTTCCTGGTCGGTGGCTGCACCGCTGCCGTCGGCGCGATGGCGTTCGAAGGGCTGGCGCGCATGTACCGGCCCGCGGCGGCCGCGATGCGCCGCTACGCGCTGGCGCTCGCGGCGATCGGGTTCGGCATGAGCCTGATCGCGTTGCGCGACCTCGGCCTGCCCGCCTGGCTGGGGTACATCGGCATGAACTGGCTGCAGTCGGCCGGCATCGTGCTGGCCGCCGATGCAACGCTGCGGCTGTTCGGCCGCGAGCAGCCCGGCTGGTTGCTCGCCGGCCAGCTCGCCGGCCTCGCGGCGCTATGGACCTGGCTCGGCAGCGATCCGGCCTCCGCCGCCGAGCGCATCGTCGCGACATCGGTGCTGCACTTCGCCTACGCCGCCCTGTGCGTTCACGCGATCCGCGGCGCAGTCGCCTGGCGCGAGCAGCCCTACGCGCGCACGCTGGCGACCTTCTTCGCCGGCTACGCGCTGGTCCATCTGCTACGCGTGGCCGCCTCGATGATCGGCGTTCCGGCCTCCGCCGGCAGCGTGTTCGCGCCGACCCCGGCGCAGATCGGCTTCGTGCTGGCATTCGCACTGAGTCCGATCGCACTCGCGATGATCGTGCAGATGATGCTCCACGCGCGCATCTCCGGCGAGCTGCACCGGCGCGCGACCACCGACGAACTGACCGGCCTGTACTCGCGCAGGCACTTCTTCGAGCTGTCACGCAAGCGGTTGCGCGGGAGCCGCGCGGCGGGCTCGGTCCATCACCTTCTGATGATCGACCTCGATCACTTCAAGTCGGTCAACGACCGCTTCGGCCACGCGATCGGCGATCGCGCGCTGCGACACGCCGCGGCCGTGCTGAAGAAGGCGCTGAAGAACGCGGGCCTGCTGGGCCGCTACGGCGGGGAGGAGTTCTGCGCGCTGATCCGCAGCGGCAGCGACGTCGACGCAAACCGCACGATCGACGAGCTGCGCCGCGCGCTCGAGGCGGCCCCGATGCGCGCCGGTACGGCGACGATCGGGCTCACGGCCAGCATCGGTGCGGTGAAGGTCGACGACGGCGAGTCGCTCGAGCGGCTGCTGGTGCACGCCGACCAGTGCGTCTACCAGGCCAAGACCGGAGGACGCAATCGCGTCGTGAGCCTCAGCGAGATGATGGCTGAACCGGTCGTCTGAGCGACGAGGCAGCGCAGCGTCGTCGAAGGGCCGGACCGTGACGGGTCAGCGCCGCTTGCTGCGTGACCGGCTGCGCCCGAGCTCGCGCTCCATGTCGGCCACCAGCGCCTGCGCTTCGGCGCCCTCGGGGATCGGCCGGCCCGAATCGCGCCACGCAACGGCGTCCTTGTAGCCGTACAGTTGCGCACGCCGCCGGAACCACATGCCCTCCGGGTTGTGCCGCGTGATGCCGTCGAACACGGTCGCGAGCACCTGCGCCTGGTCGAGGCCCATCGCGTCGAGCAGCTGGTTGACGACCACCTTGTGCATCATCAGCTGGCCGCGCGGCACGCCCGCGATGCGATCGGCCAGCGCGCGCACCGTCTCGTCGAGTTGCGCCTGCGGCACCGCGTCGGTCGCCAACCCCCACTCCTTCGCGGTGGCGCCGTCGATCGTGTCGCCGGTGAACATCATCCGCTTGGCGCGCATGGGCCCGAGGCGGAATGCCCACATCGCGGTGGTCGGACAGCCCCACACACGCGTCGGCATGTAGCCGATGCGCGCGTCCTCGGCCATGACCAGCAGGTCGCAACACAGCGCGATGTCGCTGCCGCCGGCCACCGCATGGCCGTGAACCTGCGCGATCGTCGGCTTGTGGCTGTGCCACAGGCTCATGAAGTCGTCGGTGAAGCGCTTCATCGTGCGGTAATCGAGCATCGGATCCCACGGCGCCGACTCCTGCTGGCACGGGTGATCGACCACCTGTTCGCCGAAGGCCTGCAGGTCGTAGCCGGCGCAGAACGCGCGCCCGGCGCCGGCCAGGACGATCACGTGCACCTGGTCGTCGGCGTTCGCCAGCTCGACCGCACGGCGGATCTCGCCCGGCATCCGCTCGTCGATCGCATTGAGCCGCTCGGGCCGGTTCAGCGTGATCCGCGCTACGCGCGGGTTCGCGCGATCGCGCGCGTACTTGAGGGCGTGGAATCGCGGCATCGCGATCAGTCGTACTTGCGCGCGTCCTCGATCACCTTGCCGTCGTTCGGCAGGCTGGCGGGCTCGAGCAACTCGACCTCGCCGCGCAGCCTGGTGACCTCGCGCACCGCGTCGGCCAGCCGCGCGGCCAGCGCCTGCGCTCCTCCGGACGACGCGAGCGCCGCAGCGTCGACCTCGCACTTCAGCGTCATCCGGTCGTTGGCCATCTCGCCCTCGACCACCAGCCGCGCGCGGCCTGCCTCTGGCACGCGCCGCACGATCTCGGCCACTTGCGCCGGATGCACGAACATGCCGCGCACCTTGGTGGTCTGGTCGGCGCGCCCCAGCCA
>CAZBTE010000277.1:0-3431 GCA_964494665.1 uncultured Limnobacter sp. | reverse complement strand
ATCGGGGCATCGGGCGCACCGGCGTCGTGGGCGTGCTGCGCAACGGCGATTCGGCGCGCACCATCGGATTGCGCGCCGACATGGACGCGCTGCCGATCCTCGAGGCCAACACCTTCTTGCACCGATCGCGCCATGCCGGGCGCATGCACGCCTGCGGGCACGATGGCCACACGACGATGCTGCTCGGCGCCGCCAGGCACCTGGGCGCCACGCGCAACTTCGACGGCACCGTACACTTCATCTTCCAGCCGGCCGAAGAAGGGCTCGGCGGCGCGAAGGCGATGATCGACGACGGGCTGTTCGAGCGCTTTCCCTGCCAGAGCATCTTCGGCATGCACAATCGCCCGAAGCTCGCGGTCGGCCGCTTCGCGGTGCGCGCCGGCCCGATGATGGCCGCGGGCGCCTTCTTCGACATCGAGGTCACCGGCGTGGGCGCGCACGGCGCGCGCCCGGAGGCGGGCGTCGACCCGGTGATGGTGGCGGTGCAGATCGCCGCCACGCTGCAGACAATCGTGTCGCGCAACGTGCCGCCGGTGGAAACCGCGGTGCTGTCGATCACGCAGATCCATGCCGGCGACACCTACAACGTGATCCCGCAGACCGCACGGCTGTGCGGCACGGTGCGCACCTTCTCCAGCGCCGTGATGGAGCTGATCGGCCGCAACCTGAAGCGGGTCGCCGAAGGGGTCGCCCAGGCGATGGGCGCTACGGTGTCGGTCGATTTCCGCGCCAGCTACCCGCCCACCGTCAACGACCGCGAGCAGGCCGAGTTCGCCGCCTCGGTGTGCACCGAGCTGGTCGGCGCGGCCAACGTGCTGCGCGATCCGCCGCTGATCATGGCGTCGGAAGACTTCTCGTACATGCTCCAGCAGGTGCCGGGTTGCTACGTCAACATCGGCAATGGCGACGCAGACGGCGCCTGCGAGGTGCACAATCCCGCCTACGACTTCAACGACGCGGCGCTGCCGCTGGGCGCGGCGTTCTTCGTGCGCGCCGTCGAGCGCAAGCTCGGCCCGGCTTGAAGCCGCCGCGCGCCCGCCTCCCACCGCTGCACACGCACCGACATGCCCGATCACCCTCGAGACGCCGCGCCCGGCCCTGACGCGGCGGCCGCGGCGCGTCAGCGCCCCGTGCGGCATCGGCCCTGGTTCTGGCTGCTGATGCTCGCGGTGCTGGCGGCGATCGGATACGGGATCGCGCAGTACCGCTCCGCGCAGCAGGCCGAGGCGCCGGGTTCCGGCGCAGGACCTGGCGCGGGCCGGCCCGCGGGCGAGCGCACGATCCCGGTCACCGTGGCGCGCGCCGAGATCGCCGACGTGCCGGTGGTGCTGCAAGCGCTGGGCACCGTCACGTCGCTGCGCACGGTCACGGTGCGCTCGCGCGTCGACGGCCAGCTGCTGAAGGTGAACTTCCGCGAAGGGCAGATGGTGAAGGCGGGCGAGTTGCTCGCGCAGATCGATCCGCGGCCGTTCGAGGTGCAACTCGCGCAGGCGCAAGGGCAGCTCGCGCGCGACCGCGCGCTGCTGGAGAACGCCAAGCTCGACCTCGAACGCTATCGCACGCTGGTCGCGCAGGACGCGGCCAGCGCGCAGCAGCTCGACACGCAGCAGGCGCTGGTGCGCCAGTACGAGGGTGTCGTGCGCAGCAACCAGGGCCAGGTCGACGACGCGCGCCTGCAACTCGGCTACGCGCGCATCACCGCACCGTTCTCGGGCCGGCTCGGCATGCGACTGGTCGATCCGGGCAACCTCGTGCGCGCGGGCGACGCCACCGGCATCGTGACGATCACGCAGGTGCAACCGATCGGCGTGACCTTCTCGCTGCCCGAGAAGGACCTGGCGCCGGTGCTCAAGCGCTACCGCGAAGGCAAGCCGATGGCCGCGCACGCGCTCGACCGCGATCAGCGCACGGTGCTGGCCAGAGGCACGCTCACCACGCTGGACAACCAGATCGACATCGCCACCGGCACGCTGCGGATGAGGGCCGAGTTCGCCAATGCCGACGGCGCGCTGTTCCCGAACCAGTTCGTGAACGTGCGGCTGTTCATCGAAGTGCTCGAGAACGCCGTCGTCGTGCCGAGCGCGGCGATCCAGCGCGGCTCGCCCGGCACCTACGTCTACGTGGTGCGCGATCCCGGCATGGTGGCACTGCGCCGCATCGCGCTCGGGCCGGTCGACGGCGAGCGCACCGTCGTGACCGAAGGCATCGCGGCGGGCGAGCGGGTGGTCATCGACGGCGTGGACAACCTGCGCGACGGCGCGCGCGTCGAGCCGATCGAGAAGGCGGCGGCCGAGCGCGCGGCCGCCGAGCCGGCAGCGCAGCGCAGCAAGCCGCAGGCGCGGCGCCAGTAACCGTGCGCCGGCGCACCGGGCCCGTGAATCACTGCTCGAGTGCCTGGCCGGCGCGGGACGGTTCCCGATGAACCCGTCGCGCCTGTTCATCCTGCGTCCGGTGGCGACCTCGCTGCTGATGGTCGCGATCCTGCTGGCCGGCCTGATCGGCTACCGGCTGCTGCCGCTGTCCGCGCTGCCCGAGGTCGACTACCCGACCATCCAGGTATCCACGCTGTATCCCGGCGCCAGCCCCGACGTGATGACCTCGTCGGTCACCGCGCCGCTGGAGCGCCAGTTCGGGCAGATGCCGGGCCTGAAGCAGATGTCGTCGTCCAGTTCGGCGGGCGCCTCGGTGATCACGCTGCAGTTCGAGCTGTCGCTGCCGCTGGACGTCGCCGAACAGCAGGTGCAGGCCGGCATCAATGCCGCCACCACCGCGCTGCCCGCCGACCTGCCGGTGCCGCCGATCTACAGCAAGGTCAACCCGGCCGACGCGCCGGTGCTCACGATCGGCGTGTCTTCGCGCACCATCCCGCTGCCGCGCGTGCGCGACCTGGTCGAGACGCGCGTGGCGCAGAAGATCGCGCAGCTGCCGGGCGTCGGCCTGGTGTCGATCACCGGCGGCCAGCGCCCTGCGATTCGCGTGCGCGCCGACCCGCGCGCGCTCGCCGCAGCCGGCCTGGGCATCGAGGACGTGCGCAGCGCGATCGCCAGCGCCAACTCCAACCAGGCCAAGGGCAGCTTCGACGGTCCGAGCCGCGCCGCCACCATCGACGCCAACGACCAGATCCGCAGCGTGGCCGGCTTTCGCGACCTGGTCGTCGCGTACCGCGACGGTGCGCCGCTGCGGCTGTCCGACATCGCCGAGATCTCCGAGGGCGCCGAGAACGAGCGGCTGGCCGCATGGGCCGGCGAGGAACCGGCGATCGTGCTGAACATCCAGCGCCAGCCCGGCTCGAACGTGATCCAGGTGGTCGATCGCGTCCACGCACTGCTGCCGACGCTGCGCGCGTCGCTGCCCGGCGCGGTCGAGGTGAAGGTGCTCACCGACCGCACCACCACGATCCGTGCCTCGGTGCGCGACGTGCAGCGCGAACT
>CAZBTE010000276.1:0-3454 GCA_964494665.1 uncultured Limnobacter sp. | reverse complement strand
CTCGGCTGCGCACAGGCGCGCCCCCGGCGGGCGGCCCGCACCTTTGCCGGCATCGTTGCGGTGTTCGCAGGGAACACTAACTGACGTCGCCCGAGCGGCAGGCGCTGGCGCGGTGGGCGGCGGCGCGAAGCACCGACCGCCGCAATCATCGCTCCGCCCGCCGCCCGGCTGCGCCGCCGCCCACCGCGCCAGCGCCTGCCGCGACGCGCACGCACCTAGAACGGGTAGTGCCGCGGCGTCGTCTGCACCGTGATCCAGCGCAGGTCGGTGAACTCGTGGATGCCCGCCTTGCCGCCGAAGCGGCCGAAGCCGCTGCCCTTGACCCCGCCGAACGGCATCTGCGCCTCGTCGTGCACGGTCGGACCGTTGACGTGGCAGATGCCCGACTCGATGCGCCGCGCGACCTCAAGGGCGCGTGCGACGTCGCGACCGAACACTGAGGCACTCAGCCCGAACTCGTTGTCATTGGCGCAGGCGATCGCCTCCTCGACGCCGTCCACGCGCACGATGCACTTGAGCGGCGCGAAGGTCTCCTCGCGGTACACGCGCATCTCGCGCGTGACATGGTCGAGCACGGTGGCCGGCATCAGCGTGTCGCTCGCCTTGCCGCCGCACAGCAGTTGCGCCCCCTTGGCCAGCGCGTCGTCGATCAGCGCGTTGCAGTGCTCGACCGTGCCCATGCCGACCACCGAACCGAGCACCACCGGCTCGGGCTTGCGCGGATCGCCCAACGGGAGCTTGCGGGCCTTGTCGACGAACTTCGCGACGAATGCATCGGCAACGCTGCGGTCGACGACCAGCCGCTCGGTGCTCATGCAGATCTGGCCCGAGTTGGCGAACGCCCCGAAGGCCGCGCCGTCCACGGCGGCTTCGAGGTCGGCATCGTCGAGCACCAGCAGCGGCGCCTTGCCGCCGAGTTCGAGCAGCACCGGCTTCAGGTGCCTGGCGCAGGTCATCGCGACGATGCGGCCCACGCGCGTACTGCCGGTGAAGTTCACGCGCCGCACCGCCGGGTGCTCGACGATGGCCTCGACCACGGCGCCAGCATCGGCCGGCGCGTTGGTCAGGTAGTTGACCACGCCAGCGGGGAAGCCCGCATCCTGCAGCGACTGCACGATCAGCTGGTGGGTGCGCGGACAGTTCTCGCTGCCCTTGAGGATGACCGTGTTGCCGCACGCCAGTGGCGTGGCGATGGCGCGCACGCCCAGGATGATCGGTGCATTCCACGGCGCGATGCCCAGCACCACGCCGGCCGGCTGGCGCACGCCCATCGCCAGCGAGCCCGGCACGTCCGACGGAATCACTTCGCCTGCCACCTGCGTGGTCAGCGCAGCGGCCTCGCGCAGCATGCCGGCCGCAAGGTGTGCGTTGAAGCCGGCCCACATCGCGGTCGCTCCGGTCTCGGAGGCCATCGCCTGCGCGAACTCCGGCGTGCGGGCTTCGAGCGCGTCGGCGGCCTTCAGCAGCAGTGCGCGGCGCTCGTTCGGACCGGTCCGGCTCCAGGCGCCGAATGCCAGCGCCGCGGCCTCGACGGCCGCAACCGCGTCGGCGGCGCTGGCCGCCGGCGCCCGCGTCGCGACGCTGCCGTCGAGCGGATTGCGGCGTTCGAAAGTGGCTCCCTTCTCGGCGCTGACTGCCAGGCCGTCGATCAACATGGACAAGTCGGACATGGCGTTCTCCTTTGACTGCGATGGGGACGCGGCGCTGCGCGTCCCGAGGTAGGCGGAGCGGATCACGGTGGAGCGCGAGAGCAGCGCCGCCGGCCCGCCTGCGACCAGGCGGCCGCGCTCGAGGACATGACCGCGATCGGCGACGGCGAGCGCCTTGCGCACGTTCTGCTCGACCATCAGCACCGTCGTGCCCTGGTCGGCGATCCGGCGCGCGATCGCGAGCAGCTCGTCGACCATGCGCGGCGCCAGGCCGAGCGAAGGCTCGTCGAGCATCAGCAGCCGCGGAGCGCTCATCATGGCGCGCGCGACCGCCAGCATCTGCTGCTCGCCGCCACTCATCGTGCCGGCCAGCTGGCCGATGCGCTCGGCCAGCTTCGGAAAGTCGCGCAAGGCCTGCTCGAGTCGCCGCGCCCGCTCTGCGGGCGACACCAGCCAGCCGCCGAGTTCGAGGTTCTCGCGCACCGTCATCTGCGGGAACAGTTGTCGACCCTCGGCCACGAGCGCGAGCCCGCGTCCGACGATCTCGCTGGCCCTTGCACGAGGGGCAATCTCAGCGCCGTCGAACAGGACCCGTCCGCTGCGCGGGATCAGCCCGCAGATGGCCTTGAGCAATGTGGTCTTGCCGGCGCCATTGGGGCCGAGAATCACGGTCACCCCGGGTTCCACGGCGAGATCCAGGTCGCGCAGCACGAGGAAGGGTCCGTAGCCCGCGCCCAGGCCACGCAGCTCCAGCCGCGCCGGCCGCGCGTCGAGGCCCGTTCGTGGCTGGCCCTGCATCGGTTCCACGACCTTCATTGCGCATCCTGCGCCATCTCGTCGCCGAGATAGGCTTCGACGACTTCGGGATTGCGCACCACTTCGTCTGGCGCGGCGTCGGCGAGCCTGCGCCCCTGGTGCAGCACGAGCACGCGCTCGACGTGGCGCAAGAGCGTCGTCACTGCATGCTCGATCCAGATCACCGCCAGCCCCAGCTCGTCGCGCAGGCGCCGGATCAGTTGCGCGGTGTGCTCGACTTCGCTCTCCGTGAGGCCGGCCGCCACTTCGTCGAGCAACAGCAATCGGGGTCGCGTGGCAAGCGCCATGCCGATCTCGAGCAGCCGCTGCTGCGACGGCGTGATCACCGCGGCCGGCAGGCCGGCCTGCCCGTCCAGCCCGATCAGCGCCAGGATGGCGGCGGCATCCTTCAGCGCGGCCGGCGCGTCGCGCCCGCGTCCTGCGAACTGGAGCCCGAAGTCGACGTTGGCGCCCACCGTCAGCTCGGCGAACACGCGTGGCGTCTGGAAGGTGCGCGCGATGCCGCGGCGCGCGTAGCGGTCCGGGGGGGCGCCGGTGAGCCGCTCGCCCGCCACCACCAGTTCGCCCGAGGTCGGCGCAGTGACGCCCGACAGTGCGTTGAAGAAGGTCGTCTTGCCGGCGCCGTTCGGGCCGATGATGCCGACCAGTTCGCCGGCGCGGAACTGCGCGCTGACCTCGTCGACCGCGACCAGTCCGCCGAAGCGCACCGTGACCGCACGCGCTTCGAGGAGCACGTCATCGCCGCCGCGCGCTCGTTCAGGCATCGGAGGCCCGCTTCGCAGCGCCGCGCCTGCCCCGTGCGGCGGCCAGCTTGCGCCATGCCGCGCGCGGGTCGACGCGCAGCGATGCCAGTCCGCCCGGCAGGTACATCACCGACAGGATCAGCAACAGGCCCAGCACCATCATGTAGACCTGCGGCAGCTGCAACCGCAGCGCCTCGGCCAGCAAGCTGAACACGATGGCGGCGACCAGCGGGCCCCACAGCGTCG
>CAZBTE010000275.1:0-3489 GCA_964494665.1 uncultured Limnobacter sp. | reverse complement strand
TTCCTTTCCGTTTCCTCGTTGCCGCGAGGCCGTGCCGATGCGCATTCTGGTGATCCTCGATCCGCTTCCGCTGATCAAGCCCTACAAGGACTCCACCTACGCGATGATGGTCGAGGCCGCAGCGCGCGGTCACGAGCTGTTCGTGTGCGAGCAGCACCACCTGTCGCTGGCGGACGGTCGCGCGATGGTGCGTGCGCAGCCGCTGCGCATCACCGATGCCACCGGCGGCAGCGGACCGTGGTACGAGACGGGCGAGCCGCTGCACGAGCCGGTGGCCGCGTTCGGCGCGGTGCTGATGCGCAAGGATCCGCCGTTCGACATGGAGTACGTCGCCTCCACGTGGCTGCTCGAGCACGCGGTGCGCGAGGGCGCGCGCGTGTTCAACGATCCGCTGGCGATCCGCAACCACAACGAAAAGCTGGCGATCGCCGAGTTTCCGCAGTACGCGGCGCCCACGCTGGTCACCCGCTCGGCCGCCGACCTGCGCGCGTTCGTCGACGCGCACGGCGAGGCGGTGTTCAAGCTGCTCGACGGCATGGGCGGCACGTCGGTGTTCCTCGCGCGCCGCGGAGACCCGAACCTGTCGGTGATCATCGAGACGCTGAACCGGTTCGGCGAGCGCACCGTGATGGCGCAGCGTTTCCTGCCCGAGATCCGCGACGGCGACAAGCGGGTGCTGCTGATCGGCGGCAAGGTCGTCCCGTTCAGCCTCGCGCGCCTGCCCAAGGGCGGCGAGTTCCGCGGCAACCTCGCCGCCGGCGGCACCGGCGTGGCGCGGCCGCTGTCGGCGCGCGACACCGAGATCGCCGAGGCGCTGGCGCCGGTGCTGGCCGCGCGCGGCCTGCTGCTGGTCGGCCTGGACCTGATCGGCGAGTTCATCACCGAGATCAACGTCACCAGCCCGACCTGCTTCCAGGAGATCCGCCAGCAGGCCGGCTACGACGTGGCCGGGCTGTTCATCGACGAACTGGAGGCGGCAAGCGCACGATGATCGGGATCATGGTCGTTTCGCACGAGCCGCTGGGAACCGCGCTGATCCACTGCACGCGCCACATCTACGGCCGCATGCCGGCGCAGCTGGCGGCGCTCGACGTGATTCCCGACGAGGACCCGGAGGCCGCGCTGCGCGCCGGCCGCGAGCTGCTGGCCCGCATCAACGACGGCAGCGGCGCGGTGGTGCTCACCGACGTGTACGGCGCCACGCCGTCGCGCGTGGCGATGCGGCTGGCCGTGCGCGGGCGCGTCCGCGTGCTGGCCGGCGTCAACCTGCCGATGCTGCTCAAGGCGATTGCCTATCGGAACAAGCCGCTCGACGAGCTGAGCGCGATGCTGATCGAAGGCGCGCGCGAGGCGATCCGCCCGGCCGACGGCGAGCCCGATGCCGGCGCAGCGCCGGCGCAGCATACTTCGCCCGATGCTCAAGGCTGAAGCGGTCGTCCCGAACCGGCTGGGCCTGCACGCGCGCCCCTCTGCCAAACTGACTGCCACCGCTTCGAAGTTCGCCTCCGAAGTGTGGCTGTCCAAGGGGGCGCGCCGCATCAATGCGAAGAGCATCATGGGAGTGATGATGCTCGCCGCCGCCAAGGGCAGCACGCTGCTGATCGAGGCCGACGGTCCCGACGAGCGCGAAGCGGTCGAGGCGATGCGCGAACTGATCGAAAGTGGATTCGGGGAGGAGTGACAATGGGTTCGACCGAGACGTTCCTGGCCGCACGCGACCTGCTGCTGGACGCACGCACCGACTACGCGCGCGCCGCGAGCGAGTTCGCGTGGCCGGACATGCCGGAGTTCAACTGGGCGCTCGACTACTTCGACGTGCAGGCCGCGCGCACGCCCGAGCGCCCGGCGCTGTGGATCGTGCAGGAAGACGGCAGCGAGCAACGCCTGGGCTACGGTGAATTGCGCGAGCGCTCCGACCGCGCCGCCAACTTCCTGCGCGGCCTGGGCGTGTCGCGCGGCGACCGCCTGCTGGTGATGCTGCCCAACGTGGTGGCGCTGTGGGAGGTCACGCTGGCGGCGATCAAGCTCGGTGCGGTGCTGTGCCCGACCACCACGTTGCTGTCCAGGGCCGACCTGGCCGACCGGCTCGAGCGCGGACGAATCCGCTGCGTGATCGCGGACGCCGACGGCGTCGCGAAATTCGAGGGCATGGCGCGCGAGTGCATCCGCATCGTCGCGGGCACTGCCGTCGAGGGCTGGACACCGTGGGCGCACGTCGACGCCGCGCCGGCCGCCTTCGCGCCCGACGGCCCGACGCGGCGCGACGATCCGCTCCTGCTGTACTTCACGTCGGGCACCACGGCGCGCCCGAAGATGGTGACGCACACGCAGCAGAGCTATCCGGTCGGACATCTCTCGACGATGTACTGGATCGGCCTGAAGCCGGGCGGCGTGCACTGGAACATCAGCTCGGCCGGCTGGGCCAAGCACGCGTGGAGTTGCGTGTTCGCGCCGTGGAACGCCGGCGCCACGGTGTTCGTCTACAACCAGGCGCGCTTCGATGCGCGGCGCACGCTCGACGTGCTGGTGCGCTGCAAGGTGACCACGCTGTGCGCCCCGCCCACGGTCTGGCGCGCGCTGATCCTCGAAGACCTGAAGGCGTGGCCGGTGGCGCTCGAAGAGCTGCTCAGCGCCGGCGAGCCGCTCAACCCGGAAGTCATCGAACGCGTGCGCCAGGCGTGGGGGCTCACGATCCGCGACGGCTACGGGCAGACCGAGACCACCTGCATCATCGGCAACTCGCCCGGCCAGCCGGTCAAGTCCGGTTCGATGGGGCGGCCGATGCCGGGCTACCGCGCGGTGCTGCTCGATGCCGATGGGCGCGAGAGCGACACCGGCGAAGTGGCGCTGGCGCTGCAGCCGCGGCCGCTCGGCCTGATGGCCGGCTACGCCGGCGACGAGGCGCGCAATCACGAGGTGGTGGGCGGCACCCATTACCGCACCGCCGACGTGGCGAGTCGCGACGAAGACGGTTACTTCTGGTACGTGGGCCGCGCCGACGACGTGTTCAAGAGCTCGGACTACCGGATCAGCCCGTTCGAACTCGAAAGCGTGCTGATCGAACACGAAGCGGTGGCCGAGGCAGCGGTGGTGCCGAGCCCCGACGCGCGCCGCCTGGCAGTGCCCAAGGCGTTCGTGATCCTGCGTCCCGGCTTCGAGCCCGGGCGCGAGCTGGCGCGCTCCATCCTCGAGTTCGTCGCCGCGCGCGTGGCGCCGTACCAGAAGATCCGGCGCATCGAGTTCTCCGATCTGCCGAAGACGATCTCCGGCAAGATCCGGCGCGTGCAGCTGCGCGAACTCGAAGGCAAGCCGTCCGAGCGCGCGCGCCGCGACGGCGAATACCGCGAGGAAGACCTCGACCAGGGCGGGGGGGCCGCGCCCCGATCCTGACAGGACGCAAGTCGCGGTGCCCGGCCGACCCGCCCGTTAAACTTGCCGGCATGTTCAGCATTCACGGCACCGTCATCGGAGGCGGCATCGTCATCGGGC
>CAZBTE010000274.1:0-3499 GCA_964494665.1 uncultured Limnobacter sp. | reverse complement strand
TATGCGCTGCTGCCGGTGGCGCTGCTGGAGCTGCTCAACTCGCAGCTGCACTAGGGCCTGTTCACACTGCGATCATCCCCGCGGCGGGACACCAGCCGTCCCCCGGCACCCGTCCGTTACGGCGACAGTCGCTGCCGCGACCAACTGCCATCGGGCTCGCGCCGGTAGGTGATGCGGTCGTGCAACCGCGACGGCCTGCCCTGCCAGAACTCCCAGTAGTCCGGAATCAGGCGAAAGCCGCCCCAGTGCGGCGGCCGCGGCGGATTCAGGCCGTACCTGAGCCCGAACTCGGCGGCCCGCGCAACCAGCGCGGCGCGTGAGGACAGCGGACGGCTCTGGTCCGACGCCCAGGCGCCGATCCGCGAAGCGAGCGGCCGCGACGCGTAGTAGGCATCGGACTGCGCCGGCTCGACGCGCTCGACCTGGCCCTCGATGCGCACCACCCGCTCGAGTTCCACCCAGTGGAACTGCAGTGCAGCCACCGGGTGCATCGCGAGTTCGCGCCCCTTGCGGCTTTCGTAGTTCGTATACCAGACGATGCCGCGCGCATCGAACTGCTTGATCAGCACCACGCGCGTCGACGGACGGCCGCCCTCACCGACCGTCGCCACGGTCATCGCGTTCGGCTCGGGCAACTCGGATCGCAGCGCCTGGTCGAACCACAGCCGGAACTGTTCGAGCGGATCGACGTGGGTATGGGACTCGTCGAGTTCGCCCCGCTCGTAGCTCTTGCGCAGATCCTCGATCCTGGACATGTCGCGAAGTTTAGCGCCGTCGGACGCGGCCGCAGCACGCAACGCCGCCGACGCTGCAGCGGCGACCTTCCGTCGGGCACTGTGGAGGCGCCCGCAACATCGCTGCCACCGCGGCTTGGAGGCAGCGGCCGCACGCCACGACACTAGAGCCAGACCCACCCGGGGCCGCCCAGCGCGTCGGCACAAGCCCCGGGCGCGACAGCAAGGACGGAACGGGACACGAAACGATGAACATTACCGAACCCACCACTGCCGAGGACGACGGCACCGTCGTCGCCGAAGACAACGCAGGCATCGTCTACTCGATGCCGGAAGCCGGTCCCGGCGGACTGTTGCGCGTCGACACGCGCCGCCTACTCGAGGGCATGTTCGTCGCCGAACTGGACCGGCCGTGGTCGGACACGCCGCTGCCGCAGAACGGCCTGCTGATCGACAGCGCCGACGTGCTGCAGGCGGTGCGTCACTACTGCCGGTTCGTGATGGTGGATCCGGTGCGCTCCAGCGCCGAACTGCTCGCAGCGATCCGCGCCGCTGCGGTGCTCTCGACCGATCCGGGCCTGGCGGGTGACGACGCATGGTCGCCTGCGGGCGACGCCGGCCATGGCAGCGACCCGACGAGTCACGACGGGCAGCCTTCCGCCCGCCGGACCGCACCGATCAGGCGCCCTGGCGGCGCCGAACCGGAGCCACGCGCCGACGTGCATCCGAGCGAAGCGGCGCGCGCGCGCGTGCTGCGCCTGGTACGCGACGGCGAACGCGCGCCATCGGCACCCGGGGGAACCCTGGCGCAGGTCCGCCGATGGTTCGGGATGGGCCGGCGCAGCCAGCAGCCGGGCGATTCGCCGAACACGGAGGTCCAGCGCCACCGCGCGGCCCTGCAGGCGCTGCGCGACACCTGGGGCGACGCGATCGGCCAGTGCGAATACGCCGAGGAGCCGCCGATCCGCGAATCGATCGCCCTGGCGCGCCCGGTCCACGCACGCCTGGCGACGGCGGCCAGCACCGCGATCCGGCAGATCCGCCAGGAAACCGCGCCGGCGCTCGAACCGCTGATGCAGGCCGCCGATGCCTTCGCTGCAAGCGTGGCCGCCGCACCCGATGCGATGCACTGGCTCGACGCGGTGTACACGAACAACGCGGCTGCGCCCAATCCGGCGATCGGCGTGGCGCTGCGGCTGGCCGAGTTCGGCCGCGCGCTGGGCATGCCCCATGCATCACTGCGCGAACTCACGCTGATCGGGCTGCTCGCCGACGTCGGCAAGGCGCTGCTGCCGCGCGCACTCATCGACCATCCGGGTGTTCTGCGGCCGAGCGATTTCGCGCTGATGAAGCAGCACGTGACGATCGGGCTGGACATCCTGTCGCGCTCGAACCCGCTTCCCGAGGCGGTGGCGCGCGGAATCGCCGAGCATCACGAGCGGCTCGACGGTTCGGGCTACCCGCGCGGCCTGCGCGCCGGCGCGATCGGCCTGTATGGCCGCATGGCCGGCATCGTCGACAGCTTCTGCGCGCTCACCGCGGCGCGCGCCTATGCCAACCCGCTGTCGGCCGAGGAAGCGTTGTCGGCGCTGCACGAATGGTCCGACGCGCTGTTCTGCCGCGACCTCGTCGAGCAGTTCATCCTCGCCTGTGGCGCCTTCCCGATCGGCAGCCTGGTCGAGCTGCAGACCGGCGAGATCGCCGCGGTGGTCGAGCGGCGTTCGGGCAACCGCCTGCTGCCCCGGCTGGTCGTGATCACCGCTCCAGACAAGGGGCCGCTGCGCCAGCGCAGCGACGCGACGCAAGAAGGCGATCCGTCGCGCCCGCGGCCGGCGGTGCGCATCGCGCGCGGGCTTCCGATGGGTGCGTTCGGACTGCGGCTCAAGGACTATTACCTCGCATCGTCCTGAGGCCGGCGCGGCTATAATTGCCCGCATCCCGAGGAGCGCTGCAACGGGCTCCTGCAACGCAGGGGCCGCCAGGCTCGGGATCGTGCCTTGCTGCAACCGCGCTCGTTGAACCGTGACTTCCGCACGGCCGACGGGCGCGCAGGTGTATTCCGGCGCCGCAGCGCCGCCGCCAGCGGATCACTCCATCGAGGAACCGATCATGTCCGCTGTACCGAACCCCGCAGGCTTCTCCGACTATCGTGTCGCCGACCTCGGCCTCGCCGACTGGGGTCGCAAGGAGATCCGCATCGCCGAGACCGAGATGCCCGGCCTGATGGCGATCCGCGACGAATACGCCAAGAGCCGGCCGCTGGCCGGGGCGCGCATCTCCGGATCGCTGCACATGACGATCCAGACCGCCGTGCTGATCGAGACGCTCACTGCACTGGGCGCGCAGGTGCGCTGGGCATCGTGCAACATCTTCTCCACCCAGGACCATGCCGCGGCGGCGATCGCCGCTGCCGGCGTTCCGGTATTCGCCGTCAAGGGCGAGTCGCTCGACGAGTACTGGGAGTACACGCACCGCATCTTCGAGTGGGCCGACGGCAAGCCGTCGGACATGATTCTCGACGACGGGGGCGATGCGACGCTGCTGATCCACCTCGGCACGAAGGCGGCCAAGGATCCGTCGGTGCTCGATCACCCCACGAGCGAGGAGGAAACGTCGCTGTTCGCGGCGATCCGTCGCCGCCTGGCCACCGACGCCGGCTGGTACGAGCGCCAGCTGAACGCGATCGTCGGCGTCACCGAGGAGACCACCACCGGCGTCAAGCGCCTGTACCAGATGTCGGCGCGCGGCGAGCTGGCGTTTCGCGC
>CAZBTE010000273.1:0-3502 GCA_964494665.1 uncultured Limnobacter sp. | reverse complement strand
GCCGCTCGGGTCGACGCTGACGGCGGTGCGCAGGTACACGTCATAGGCCGTGGAGCCGTCCGGCCCCATGTCGGCCCACCAGTCGAGGAAGCCGGGCTGCCAGTGCTCGAGCGCGCGCTGCAGCGTGCGGTCTTCCGACAGGTTGACGTTGTTGGGGATCTTCTCGCTGTAGTTCACCGTGCTCATGAATTCACTCCCGTAACTCGAAAAAAAAAATGGATGTCAGAACGTGCGAAGGAACCGCAGCAGCCGGTTCATTCGTACGTTCTCAGACGCGGTTCCAGTCGAAGGCCGCTTTCTCGCCCTTGCCGTAGACCTTCAGCGCGCCCTTGTCGCCGACCGCGTTGGGGCGGATGAAGATCCAGTTCTGCCAGGCGGTGAGCCGGCCGAAGATGCGCGTCTCCATGGTTTCCTTGCCGGCGAAGCGCAGGTTGGCCTCGAGGCCGGTGAGCGCGTCGGGCGACATCGCCGAGCGCTCCTCCACCGCGATGCGGATCTCGTCGGCCCAGTCGATGTCGTCGGGCGCCGCGGTGACCAGGCCCAGTGCCTCGGCCCGCTCGCCGTCGAGCTCCACGCCGACCGCTGCACGCGCGGCCGCCAGCGGCTCGTCTTCCTCGTAGAAGCGGCGCGCCAGCCGCGACTGGCCGTTGACCATCGGGTAGGCGCCGAAGTTCATTTCGGTGAGCGCCATGCGCGGCGCCCTGGCCGGTTCGTCGGGAAGCGACAGCATGTAGCTGCGGTCGGCGGCGAACGCGATCTCGGCCAGCGTGCCGGCGAAGCACGAGCCGGGCTCGATCAGCGCGTACATCGTGCGCGCGCTCACGTCCAGCCGCGCGAGCGTGCGGCGCAGCATGCCGATCGTCTCGCGCACGAACCAGTGGTCACGGTGCTGCTGCAGGATCGCATCGGCCTGTTGCACCGCTGCGAGATCGCCTTCGGTCTTCATCAGCCACACGCCGAGATCGAGCTCGTTGGTGCGCAGCGTCAGGATCGCGTCGTCGAGCTCGCGCGCCATCTGCAGCGGCCACCAGCCCGCCCCCGCGGCGAGGATCGCGTCGATGCCGGCGGGCTGCGGGCCGCTCGGGCCCTTCACCGTGAACGTGGCGGTGCGCCGCGCGCGGTCGACCGCCACGTCGACGTAGCGATAGTGGTAGCCGTCGGCATCGACGGTGCGGTCCAGCGGCGTCAGCGCGACGCCCTTCGCGTCGGCCGGACGGTCGCTCTGCGCGGCCAGCGCCAGCGCGCGCTCCTTGACCACGCGCGCGAAGTCCTGCGCCTTGGCCACCTCGTCGACCAGTCGCCACTCCTTGGCGCGCTTGCCGCGCACGCCTTCGGTGGTGGTACAGAAGATGTCGGCGCGATCGTGGCGCACCTTGCGCTTGTCGGTGACGCGCGTCAGGCCGCCGGTGCCCGGCAGCACGCCCAGCAGCGGCACCTCGGGCAGCGACACCGACGACGAGCGGTCGTCCACCAGCACGATGTCGTCGCAGGCGAGCGCCAGCTCGTAGCCACCGCCGGCACAGGCGCCGTTCAACGCGGCGAGGAACTTCAGCCCGGAGTGACGGCTGGAATCCTCGATGCCGTTGCGGGTTTCATTGGTGAACTTGCAGAAGTTGACCTTCCACGCATGACTCGACAGGCCGAGCATGAAGATGTTCGCGCCCGAGCAGAAGATGCGATCCTTCAGGCTGGTGACGACCACGGAACGCACCTCGGGGTGCTCGAAGCGGATGCGCTGCAGCGCGTCGTGCAGCTCGATGTCGACGCCCAGGTCGTACGAGTTGAGCTTGAGCTTGTAGCCGGGGCGGATGCCGGCGTCCTCGTCGATGTTCAGCGCCAGCGTAGCGATCGGGCCATCGAAACTCAGCTTCAGGTGGCGGTATTGCGACGGGTCGGTTCGGTAGTCGACCTTCGGGGATTCGCTCATGCGACGCTCCTCGCGGTGAGAAGTGGAAATATATTGCAGAATTGATTTGTGTCAATGCATAATGATGCAGGTTTCTGCCGGCGTCAAGCCCCGCCCGGCGTTTGCAGGGGCATTTTTTACGAGGATCCGATTCATGACCCGACTGCTCGACAACCATCTCGCCGGCCGCTGGCAAGCAGGCAGCGGCGCCGGTACGCCGCTGTTCGACCCGGTATTGGGCACCGAGCTCGTTCGCGTCTCGGCCGCCGGGCTCGACCTCGCCGAGGCCTACGCGTTCGCGCGCACGCAGGGCGGCGCTGCGCTGCGTGAACTCGGCTACGCAGAACGTGCAGCCCAGCTTGCGCGCATTGCCGAGTTGCTGCAAGGGAAGCGCGATGCGTACTACGACATCGCACTGCAAAACTCCGGCACCACGCGCAACGATTCGGCCGTCGACATCGACGGTGCGATCTACACGCTCGGGCAATACGCGCGCTGGGGCGCCAGGCTCGGCGCGGCGCGCTGGCTGGCCGACGGCGAGCCGGTCAAGCTCGGCAAGGACGGCAGCTTCCAGAGCGGCCACATCCTCGTGCCGCAGCGCGGCCTCGCGTTGTTCATCAACGCATTCAACTTCCCGGCGTGGGGTCTTTGGGAGAAGGCCGCGCCGGCCCTGCTGTCGGGCGTGCCGGTGGTGGTGAAGCCGGCCACCGCCACCGCCTGGCTCACGCAGCAGATGGTGGCCGACGTGATCGAGGCCGGCATCCTGCCGCCCGGGGCGCTGTCGATCGTGTGCGGGCGCACCGAAGGCCTGGTCGAGGCGCTGCAGCCCTTCGACCTGGTCTCGTTCACCGGCTCGGCCGACACCGCGCGCACGATCTGCGCACACGACAACGTGCTGCGCCACGCGATCCGCGTGAACGCCGAGACCGACAGCCTGAACAGCGCACTCGCCGGCCCCGATGCGGCGCCGGGCGGCGACGCGTTCGCGCTGATGGTGAAGGAAGTGGTGCGCGAGATGACGATCAAGTCGGGGCAGAAGTGCACCGCGATCCGGCGCGTGCTGGTGCCGCAGGCGCACGCCGCGGCGGCCACCGAAGCGATCGCCGCAGCGCTCGCGGCGGTGAAGGTCGGCAACCCGCGCAACGAATCGGTGCGCATGGGTGCGCTGGCGAGCCGCGCCCAACTGGCCGCGGTGCGCGACGGCCTCGCGCAACTGCAACGCGAAGCCTCGATCGCCTGGGCCGGCAAGGACTCGGACCTGGTGGACGCCGATCCGCAGGTGGCCGCCTGCGTGATGCCGCACCTGTTGAAGGTCGACGACGGCGACGCCGCCTCGTCGGTGCACGACGTCGAGGTGTTCGGCCCGGTGGCCACGGTGGTGCCGTATCGCGATCCCGAGCACGCGTTCGCGCTCGCGCGGCGCGGCTGCGGCTCGCTGGTGGCCTCGCTGTTCACCAACGACGTGGCGTTCGCCGCGCAGGCGGCGGTGCAGATGGCGCACGCGCATGGGCGGCTGCACGTGGTGACGCCGGCCGTTGCCAAGGCGCACACCGGCCACGGCAACGTGATGCCGATGTCGCTGCACGGCGGACCGGG
>CAZBTE010000272.1:0-3512 GCA_964494665.1 uncultured Limnobacter sp. | reverse complement strand
GCGAGGCGGTCGGCGAGACGCGGTTCGACTGGTGCCGCGACGGGCTCGGCGTGACGGTCAACGAGATGTTCGGGCAGACCGAGATCAACTACGTGGTGGGCAATTCGGCGCTGCGCTGGCCGGCACGGCCCGGATCGATCGGAAGGGCCTATCCCGGGCACCGCGTGGCGATCCTCGACGAGGACGGCCGGGAGATGCCGCCCGGACAACTCGGCGAGATCGCGGTTCACCGGGATGATCGGCACGGGCATCCGGACCCGGTGTTCTTCCTCGGCTACTGGCGCAACGAGTCCGCCACCCGCGCGAAGTACAGCGGCTCGTGGTGCCGAACCGGCGACCTGGCGACCGCCGACCCCGACGGTTACCTGTGGTACGCCGGACGCGCCGACGACATGTTCAAGGCCGCCGGTTACCGCATCGGCCCGGGGGAGATCGAAAACTGCCTGGTGCGGCATCCGTCGGTGGCCAACGCGGCGGTGGTGCCGCGACCCGACGCCGAACGCGGCAACGTGGTGAAGGCCTTCGTCGTGCTGGCGCCCGGCCACCAGCCGTCGGACGCGCTCGTCGAGGCGCTGCAGCAGCACGTGCGCGGAAAACTGGCGCCCTACGAATACCCGAAGGAGATCGAGTTCATCGCCGAGCTTCCGATGACCACCACCGGCAAGGTGCAGCGCAACGCGCTGCGCGCGCGCGAACAGCAGCGCGCTGGCGCCGCCGCAGACTGAGGACGCGGCTTGGATTCGATCTCCCAGGTTGCGCTCGGCGCCGCGGTCGGCGTCGCGGTGATGGGCCGGCGCACGTCACCGTGGCGTGCCGCGCTGTGGGGCGGCCTGTGCGGCACGCTGCCCGACCTGGACGCCTTCATCGACCACGGCGACCCGGTGTCGAACATGACGCTGCATCGCGCCGAGACTCACGCGTTGTTCTGGGTGAGCGTTGCATCGCTGCCGCTCGCCTGGGTGGTGGCATGGGCCAACCGGCAACGCGACCGGCTGCGATGGTGGTGGCTCGCGGTGTGGCTCGTGCTGTTCACGCATCCGCTGCTCGACGCGATGACGGTCTACGGAACGCGCCTGGGGCTGCCGTTCACCGACCACCCGTTCGGCACCGGCAGCCTGTTCATCATCGATCCGCTCTACACACTGCCGCTGCTGGTGGGCCTGGCGCTCGCACTGGGCACGCGTCCTGCGCGGCTGCGCTGGAACACCGCCGGCCTGGTGGTCTCGACGCTGTACGTCGGCTGGAGCCTGCTCGCCCAGCAGCAGGTCGTCTCGACGGTCCACGCGACGCTCGCGGCGCGCGACGGGGCCACAGTGCCGGCCGCGCGCATCCTTGTCACGCCGACCGCGTTCAACACCGTGCTCTGGCGCGTCGTGTTGATGCACGAAGACCGCTACGAGGAGGGCTTCCGCTCGCTGCTCGATTCCTCGCCGACAATGCGCTTCCGCAGCTATCCCAGCGGCCACGAGCTCTACCCGCCGGTGCGCTCGCTGCCTGCGGTGCAGCGGATGGTGCAGTTCACGCACGGCTTCTTTCGTCTTGCCGAGCGCGACGACCGGATCGAGCTGACCGACCTGCGCATGGGCCAGGAGCCCTGGTACTCGTTTTCGTTCGTCGTCGCGCGACGCGACGACAATCCGGGGCTGCATCCACTTGGGCCGATCAGCGTGGGCGGTCGCGAGGGCATGGACCTGGGCGCCATGCTGCGATGGCTGCGCATCCGGGCGCTGGGCACCGACATCGATCCGCCGCGCTGAGCGCGAGTGGCCCGGGCGACCCGGCTGCGGGGGCGTGCGAACCGCGATCGCTTACACTGTCCGTTGCCCAAACGACACAGGAAGCGTCTCCAGATGGCCAACTACCGTCTCGGCGATCACCGGCCGCGCATCGATCCCACCGCGTGGGTCGCCGCCTCGGCCGAACTGATCGGCCAGGTCGAACTGGCCGCCGAGGCAAGCATCTGGTTCAACTGCACGCTGCGCGGCGACAACGAGCCGATCCGCGTCGGCGCGCGCAGCAACATCCAGGAGAACTGCGTGCTGCACACCGATCCGGGCCATCCGCTGACGATCGGCGAACGCGTCACGGTCGGCCACCAGGCGATGCTGCACGGCTGCACGATCGGCGACGGCTCGCTGATCGGCATCCAGGCGATCGTGCTCAACGACGCGCGCATCGGCCGCGAGTGCCTGATCGGCGCAGGCGCACTGATCACCGAAGGCAAGTCGATTCCGGACCGCAGCGTCGTCATGGGTTCGCCGGGGAGGATCGTGCGCCAGCTCACCGACGACGAGGTCGCGACGCTGCGCAGGAACAACGACACGTACGTGTTGCGCGCGCAGCAGTACGCCCAGGCGCTCGAACGTTGTTGACCGGCACCAGCGCCGTACCCGGCGCCAGCAGCGCGGCGTGGCTGCCATGAGGGACAAGGTACTGCGCTTCCTGATGCAGGGCGCCCCGGTGCGCGGCGAGATCGTCACGCTCGATCGCGCCTGGCGCGAAGTCGTGGCACGCCACGGACTGCCGGCGCCGGTACGCGACCGCCTCGGTGAGCTCTCCGCCGCGGCCGCGCTGCTCGGCGCGACGCTGAAGTTCGAGGGTTCCCTGGTGATGCAGATCCACGGCGACGGACCGGTGTCGCTGTTCGTGGTCGAGTGGTGCTCCGACGGCAGCTATCGCGCGACCGCCAGGTTGCGCGACGGAGCGGTTATCCCCGAGCGCGCGCCACTGCCCGAACTGGTGAATGCGCACGGCAACGGCCGCTTCGTGGTCACGCTCGATCCGCGCGGCGACTCGCCCACCCGCCAGACCTGGCAAGGGATCGTTCCGTTCGAGGGAGAGACCGTGTCGCGCGTGCTGGAACGCTACATGCAACGCTCCGAGCAGATCCCGACACGCCTGTGGCTGGCCGCCGACGGCGAGCGCGCGGTCGGCCTGCTGCTGCAGCGACTGCCCGAGAGCGAAGCGCAAGTCGCGCAGGGGGCAGCGCCGGATGCCGACGCCTGGAACCGCATGCAACAGCTGGCGGACACGGTCACGGGCCCGGAACTGCTGGCGTCACGCCCGGAAGAACTGCTTCGGCGCCTGTTCTGGCAGGAGCCGCTGCACGCGTTCGACGAACGGGCGTGCCGCTTCGCGTGCCGCTGTTCGCGCGAGAAGGTGGGCGACATGCTGAGGATGCTCGGTGCCGGCGAAATCGAGGCGATCCTGGCGGAGCGCGGCGAGGTCGAGGTGAACTGCGAGTACTGCAACCAGGGCTACCGGTTCGACGCGGTCGACGGCATTGCGCTGTTTCACGGCGCGTCGCCCGATGCGGGGTCGCAGGCGCGTCACTGAGCGTCTTCCGCCGGGGCTTCGCGCGCATCCTGCCAAGCGTGACGTGCGTCACGGCAGGCGCTGGCGGCGCACGGGTAGCGGAATCGGGGCGATCACCGCGGCGGCCGGTGCTTCGCACCGGCTTCCCTGCGCTGCTTATATGGACGCCTCCCGTGTTGCAAGAGGAGTGTTGCAGG
>CAZBTE010000271.1:0-3524 GCA_964494665.1 uncultured Limnobacter sp. | reverse complement strand
AGGTAGCGACTCTCGCCCGCCAGGTGGCCCAGGCGCTGCAGATGCAGCGCGGCCACCCCGTTGCCCGAAGCGGTGGCGCCGTCGTGTCCCGACTTCGGCCGCATCACCAGCGTCTCGTGATCATGGCTGGTGAAGAAGAAGCCGCCGTCGCGCGCATCCTCGAACTGGTCAAGCATCACGTCGGCCAGCGCGCAGGCGAAGTGCAGGTCGTCGGCGCGCAGCGTGCCGGACTGCATCAATTCGAGCATCGCGCCGAGCAGGAACGCGTAGTCGTCCAGATAGGCGTTCAGGTGCGAGCGGCCGTCCTTGTGCGTGGCCAGCAGGCGCCCTTCGCGCCACAGCTGCGCGCGCACGAATTCCTGCGCGCTTCGCGCCGAGCACGCCCAGCGCGGCTCGCCGAACGCGCGCGCGGCGAACGCCATGCCGTCGATCGCCATCGCGTTCCAGCTCGTCAGCGCCTTGTCGTCGCGCCCGGGGCGCACGCGCGCCTCGCGCCGCGCGAACAACCGCGCACTCGCCTCGGCCACGAGTGAAGCGCACTCGGGCTGCGGGCGTCCGGCACGCGCGGCCACCTCGGCCAGCGGCAGTGCCAGGCGCAGGTGCCACGCGATGCCCTCGAAGTTCGGTGGCGCATCGAGGCCGTAGCGTGCGGCGAAGACTTCGAACTGCGCGTCGTCCAGCTCGCGCGCCACCTCGTCGCGCTGCCAGACGTAGAAGCGGCCCTCCTGCCCCTCGGAGTCGGCGTCGAGGCTGCTGAAGTACCCGCCTCGCGCCGACTGCATCTCGCGCATCAGCCAGCCCGCGGTCTTCTCGCAAACCTCGCGAAACAGCGGTTCGCCGGTGAGCTGCCACGCTTCGGCGTACAGCCGCAGCAGCGGCCCGTTGTCGTACAGCATCTTCTCGAAGTGCGGGATGGTCCACTGCGCATCGGTGCTGTAGCGGAAGAAACCGCCGCCGAGTTGATCGTGCAGTCCGCCCTCGGCCATGTGGCGCAGGCTCGACAGCACCGCGTCGCGCGCCTCGGCGTCGCCGGCGCTTTCCGCATGGCGCAGCAGCGCGTCGAGCGCCGACGGCTGCGGAAACTTCGGCGCACCGCCGAACCCCCCGCACACCGCGTCGTAGGTCGGCATCAGCGCATCACGCAGGCCGCGCGACGCCTGCGGCGCGACCGGCTCGAGCGGGTCTCCGCGCAAGCCGCCGTCGGACGGAGCCTCGCCTTCGTAGCGCTCGGGCAGCGTCGCACCCAGGTGTCGCACCAGCTCGTCGCCCTGCGCGAGAACCTGCTCGCGCTGCGCCGCCCACGCCTGCGCGACGCGCTGCAACAACTCGTCGAAGCCGGGCAGGCCGTAGCGCGAGTGCTTCGGGAAGTAGGTGCCGCCGAAGAACGGCTTGCCGTCGGGCGTGAGGAACATCGTCAACGGCCAGCCGCCCGGGCGTCGTGCGATCAGCTGATGCGCAAGCTGGTAGATCTGATCGATGTCGGGCCGCTCTTCCCGATCGACCTTCACGTTGACGAACAAGCGATTCATCAACGCGGCCGTCCCGGCGTCCTCGAAGCACTCGTGCGCCATCACGTGGCACCAGTGGCATGCCGAGTAGCCGACCGACAGCAGGATCGGCCGGTCGGCCTCGCGCGCCAGCGCGAGCGCCTCCTCGCCCCACGGGTGCCAATCGACCGGATTGTCGGCGTGCTGTTGCAGGTAGGGGCTGGTTTCGTGCGCGAGACGGTTCGGCATGGCACGCTCCTGCGATCGATTCTGCGCCGTATCGAACCCGGCCGCCACTTCACGCCGGGCACTTCACGCCGCCCTTGCGCGCTGCGCTTCGATTCCGACGTTCGCATGCCGGGCATCGTTGACAACGCAGCGAACGCTGCGCTATCCAGTGCAGGATGCCCCGCCTGATCTTCACGCAGCAGCTGCGGCGCTTCACCGAGGTACCCGAAATCGATTCGGATGCCCTCACGCTGCGCCAGGCGCTGGAAGACGCCTTCGCGGTCAACGCGACGCTGCGCGGCTATGTGCTCGACGACCAGCACGAACTGCGCCGGCACCTGGCGGTGTTCGTCGACGGCCGTCGGCTGCACGGTCGTGGCAACGACGCGCTGGACGCGGTGCTGCCACCCGATGCCACCGTGTACGTGCTGCAGGCGCTGTCCGGAGGCTGACCACCAATGAGCCGGCGCGCCTGGGTGGCCACCCGCAAGGGCCTGTTCGAGTTGCGCAGGTCTCGCTCGCGCTGGGAGATTGCCGCGGTGAGCTTCCTCGGCGAACCGGTCACCGCAGTGCTGCCGCCCGACCCGTTGGCGCCCGGTCGTCCGATGATCGCGGCGCTGAACCTCGGTCATTTCGGCGTGAAGTGCCACGCCTCGGACGATCAGGGTCGCAACTGGCGCGAAGTCGGCACGCCGGCCTGGCCGCTGCAAGACCCCGCGGAACACGACGACATCGCCTGGAAGCTGATCCAGGTCTGGGAGCTGGCCGGCAAGGGTGATGACATCTGGGCCGGCACGCTGCCCGGTGGGCTGTTCCGGTCGTCCGATGGCGGCGCGTCCTGGCGACTGAACGAGCCGTTGTGGACGCACCCCCGCCGGCGGGAGTGGTCCGGCGGCGGCTACGATGTACCCGGCATCCATTCGATCGTGCTGGATCCGCGCGACCGCGAGCCCGGCAGCCAGCGCCTGCTGGTCGGCGTGAGCACCGGAGGCGTGTGGCGCAGCCCCGACGGCGGGGCCACGTGGGCCGCGCGCGCAAGCGGCATGCGCGCCGACTACATGCCGCCCGAGCAGGCGCGCGACGACGTCGCGCAGGACGTGCATCGCATCGTCGCCTGCGCAGCCAGCCCCGACCATCTCTGGTGCCAGCATCACAACGGCATCTGGCGTTCGGTGGACTGCGCTGCGTCCTGGCAGCAGGTGACCGGAGTGCCGGTGTCCGACTTCGGGTTCACCGTGGCGGTCGACCCGGGTGATCCGACGCGCGCGTGGTTCGTACCGGCGGTCGCCGACCAGCGCCGCGTGCCGGCCGGCGCTGCCCTCGCCGTGCTGCGCACCGACGACGGCGGCCGCTCGTTCACCGCACTGCGCGCCGGCTTGCCGCAGTCGCACAGTTACGACCTGGTCTACCGGCACGGCCTGGACGTCGGCTCGGACGGCCGCACGCTGATGATGGGGTCGACCACCGGTTCGTTGTGGACGAGCAGCGACCGCGGAGACCGCTGGAAGATGATTTCATCGTCGCTGCCACCGATCAACTCGGTCGTCGTCGAATCGTCCTGAAGCATTCGCCTCCGTAGCGACCTCCCCCCGCACGCCCCCGAGACGCATTGCAGTGCGGCAGCACGGGTGCAGTAGGCACCTTGACCTGCGTCAATTAGCGGCTTGACCTGTATCAAGGGAACGAACCGCAGCGCGCCGATCCGGTGTGAAGCGGGCGGTTACACCTTGACGGGATCAAACCCCGTGGATAACCATGATTCGGGAAAGGTTTACGCAAAAGTAAGCGAATCCGTGCAACGCGGATCCC
>CAZBTE010000270.1:0-3540 GCA_964494665.1 uncultured Limnobacter sp. | reverse complement strand
CTCGCACCGCCCGCCCGGCCGTACTTGACAGCGCCGGTGACGACGCGCGCGATCGGAGCTTGTGCAACGATGGCAATGGTTGTCGGCTTGCCCGCATCGCAGTGTTGCATGTGAGCGACAGCAGGTCCAAAAAACAACGCCAGACGGCCGCGTTGCTTTGCCCTCCTCCTGAATTTGGCGAGAATACGCAGGACTTCTGACCGGGGAGGGCCCACCAGCCGCTTCGGGGAGTTGCGGCGGCGCGGAGGCCGTCGATTGATTTCAGAAACCCAGGAGAACCTTCAATGAAGAAATCGCTTCTCGCAGTGGCTGTCGCAGCGGCGCTGCCGGCCGCGGCGTTCGCGCAGACGAACGTCACGCTGTACGGCATTCTCGACGCCGGCGTCGGCATGAACGACCCCGATGGTCCGGGCAGCAAGAGCTCGATGGTCGTGAACTCGGGCTACCAGTCGACCAGCCGCTGGGGCATCCGCGGGGCGGAAGACCTGGGCGGTGGCCTGCGCGCGACGTTCAACATCGAGGCCGGCCTCGACGTCGACACGGGCACGGACGACGGCGGTGCCAACTACTTCCAGCGTCGTGCGGTCGTCGGCCTGGCCGGTGGCTGGGGCGAAGTGCGCCTCGGTCGTGACTACACCCCCGGGTTCTCGGCGGCGGGTGCAGGCGACGTGATGGGCTACGGCCTGCTCGGCACCTGGCTGACGTACACGGCCGGTGCGGGCGGCATCCAGACCCGGGCCAGCAACGGTATCCACTACACCGGCTCGTTCAGCGGCATCACCGTCCGCGCGATGTACGCGGAAGGCGAAGGCACCACGTCGGCCACGAAGGACTCGAACGACGCGTACGGCCTGTCGGCGGTGTACGCGGGCGGCCCGATGACCCTGCTGGGCTACTACCAGGTCGTCAATGACGCGACCGGCAACGAAACCGAGCAGATGGGTGTCGGCGGCGGCTGGAACTTCGGCGGCTTCCGCGTGCTGGTCAACTACGGCATGGCCGATGTCGACGGCGGTCCGGAAACCACCGGCCTTGCCCTCGGCGTGGGCCTGAACCTCGGCGCGGGCGAACTGCGTGCGCAGGCGATGCAGATCGAGCGCGATGCTGTGGGCGGTGGCACCGATCCGAAGGCAACGGTGTTCGGTATCGCGTACCTGCATCCGCTGTCGAAGCGCACGAACCTGTATGCCACCTACGGCATGGCCCGCAACAACTCGACGGGTACCTTCGGGGTGTTCGCGTCGGACAACGCCATTGCGCCCAGCGCAGCTGGCGCGGATCCGTCCGGCTTCGCGGTCGGCGTTCGCCACGTGTTCTGATCGAAGGCCGGCGCAAGCCGGTTCTCGAAGCAGGTCTGAAAGCGCCGGGAGCAATCCCGGCGCTTTTTTTCGTGGTGAAGCTTCAGGTCGGAACCTTTCAGATTTAAACTGTCCGGCATGGACTCGGCCGATCATGCCGCTGCCGCGGCGCCGCTGGACCACGAAACGCGTGTGCAGGCGCACGACCATACCGCGCTGAAGCTTTGGCTGCGGTTGCTCACCTGTACCAACCTGATCGAAGGCCTGGTACGGCGCCGGCTGCGCGCCGACTTCGACTCGACGCTACCGCGCTTCGACCTGCTCGCGCAGCTCGAACGTCATCCGCAGGGACTGCGCATGAGCGAGCTGTCGCAACGCCTGATGGTGACCGGCGGCAACGTGACGGCGCTCGCCGACCAGCTCGAAGCCGAAGGCCTGATCACCCGCGAACCGGTTGCCGACGACCGTCGCGCGATCCGGCTCAGGCTATCCGAGAACGGGCGACGCCGATTCTCCGAGATGGCGGCGGGGCATGAACGATGGGTGATCGCGCTGTTCGAGACGCTGTCGCGCGACGAGCAGCAGCAGTTGCTGCAGTTGCTCGGCAAGCTCAAGCCCGGCCTGGGCGCGGGCGCGCAGAATACCCGTGCGACGAGTCGCTGAGACGAAGGAGCCGCGATGTACCGATCAGCCCACCACGACAGCTTCGCACGCGACAACCTGCCTCCCCCCGATCAATGGCCGGACCTGGTCCAGTCGCCCGACACGCAGTATCCGGAGCGGCTGAACGCGGCGGTCGAACTGCTCGACCGCAACGTCGAACGCGGCTTTGGCGAGCGGATCGCGTTGCGCACCGACGCGGCGACGCTCACCTACGCCGAGCTGCGGGCGCTGGTGAACCGGATCGCGCACGTGATGCGCGAACGCATGGGGCTGGTGCCTGGCAACCGCGTGCTGCTGCGCGGGACGAACAATCCGATGATGGCAGCCTGCCTGCTGGCCACCATCAAGGCGGGGCTGGTCGCGGTGCCGACGATGCCGCTGCTGCGCGCGAAGGACCTCGCGCCGGTCGTGGACAAGGCGAAGGTGTCGGCCGTGCTGTGCGACCTTTCGCTGCGCGACGAGATCGACGCGCTGCGCCGCGAGACGCCGTCGCTCACGCAGGCGATGTTCTTCAACGGCAGCGGGCAGCCCGACGCGATCGAGACGCACCTCCCGGCGATGCCGGCGGACTTCGTCGCGTGCGACACCGCGCAGGACGACGTCGCGCTGATCGCGTTCACGTCCGGAACGACCGGCACGCCGAAAGGCACCATGCACTTCCATCGCGACATCGTCGCGATGTGCGACCTCTTCCCGCGCCACGTGCTGCACCCGCAGCCGGACGACATCTTCTGCGGAACGCCGCCGCTGGCCTTCACGTTCGGACTGGGCGGCATGCTGTGCTTCGCACTGCGCGTGGGTGCGTCGGTGCTGCTGATCGAACGCGGCACGCCGGAATCGTTGCTGGCGGCAATCCAGCGCCATCGCGCGACGATCGTGTTCACCGCGCCCACCTTCTACCGGCAGATGGCGCCGTTGGCGAGCCGCTTCGATCTCGCGTCGCTGAAGAAGTCGGTATCGGCGGGCGAGGCGCTGCCGGACGCCACCCGGCAGCTGTGGAAGGAGGCCACCGGCATCGAGATCATCGACGGCATCGGCTCCACCGAGATGATCCACATCTTCATCTCGTCACCGCCCGAGCAGGTGCGCCGCGGCGCGATCGGCAAGGTGGTGCCCGGCTACCAGGCACGCATCGTCGACGACGATATGAACGAGTTGCCGGTCGGCAGCGTGGGCAAGCTCGCGGTGAAGGGGCCCACCGGCTGCCGCTACCTGGCCGACGAACGCCAGCGCCAGTACGTGAAGCAAGGCTGGAACCTGCCGGGCGACACCTTCACGATGGACGCCGACGGCTACTTCCATTACCAGGCACGCTCGGACGACATGATCGTCTCGGGCGGCTACAACATCGCCGGCCCCGAAGTCGAGGCGGCGCTGATGCTGCACGAGGCCGTGGCCGAGTGCGGCGTGGTCGGCGTGCCCGACGCGGAACGCGGCCACATCGTCAAGGCGTTCGTGGTGCTCGCACCCGGTTACTCCGGCGACGCAGCGATGGCCACCTCGCTGCAGGATTTCGTCAAGCAGACGATTGCGCCCTACAAGTACCCGCGCGCAATCGAGTTCCGCGAGTCGCTGCCGC
>CAZBTE010000269.1:0-3542 GCA_964494665.1 uncultured Limnobacter sp. | reverse complement strand
GGCGACGTGCGCATCCACGAGGTGTGCGAACGGGTGCGCTCGGTGGTGCTGGCCGAATTCCCGCAGGTGCTGGAGATCGCGCGCGACTACGATGCCAGCCTGCCCGAGTTCCGGGGCGACAAGGAACAGCTGATCCAGGTCCTGCTGAACCTGGTGCGCAATGCCGCGCAGGCGATGCAGGGCAACGGCCGGATCCTGCTGCGTACCCGCATCGCGCGACAGGTCACGATCGCCGGCCAGCGCTGGAAGCTGGCACTGGACTTGCATGTGATCGACAACGGCCCGGGCGTACCGGAGGAGATCGGGGAACGGATCTTCTTCCCGCTCGTCTCGGGACGCGACGGCGGAAGCGGTCTCGGGCTGACGCTCGCGCAGACCTTCGTGCAGCAGCACGGCGGGCTGATCGAATGCGAGAGCAAGCCGGGGCGAACCGATTTCCGGATCCTGCTGCCACTGCCCTGAGCGAGCAAGCACGATGAACGCGGTCTGGATTGTCGACGACGACCAGTCGATCCGGTGGGTGCTGGAGAAGGCGCTGGCGCGCGACGGCTTCGAGGTGCGCGCCTTCGGCTCGGCGGCCGAGTGCCTGCGCGCGCTCGACGACGACGCGCCGCAGGTGCTGGTGTCCGACATCCGCATGCCCGGGGCGAGCGGCATCGAGCTGCTGCAGCGCTTTCGCGAGCGCCGGCCGGCCACGCCGGTGATCATCATGACCGCCTTCTCCGACCTGGAGAGCGCGGTCTCGGCATTCCAGGGCGGCGCCTTCGAGTACCTGCCCAAGCCGTTCGACGTGCCGGGAGCGGTGGAGCTGATCCGGCGTGCGGTCGAGGAGAGCGCGCGCGAGGCCGGCGCCGACGAGAGCGTCGAGGCGAGCCTGGACATGCTCGGGCAGGCGCCGGCGATGCAGGAGGTGTTTCGCGCGATCGGGCGGCTGTCGCAATCGAACGCAACGGTGCTGATCACCGGCGAATCGGGCACTGGCAAGGAGCTGGTGGCGCGCGCGCTGCACGAGCACAGTGCACGCGCGAAGGCGGCCTTCGTGGCGCTGAACACCGCGGCGATACCGCGTGAACTGCTCGAATCCGAACTGTTCGGCCACGAGCGCGGCGCGTTCACCGGCGCGCAGCAGATGCGACGCGGCCGCTTCGAGCAGGCCGAGGGCGGCACGCTGTTCCTCGACGAGATCGGCGACATGCCCGCCGAGCTCCAGACGCGGCTGCTGCGCGTGCTCTCCGACGGCCAGTATTACCGTGTCGGCGGGCACCAGCCGCTGAAGGCCAGCGTGCGGGTGATCGCCGCCACGCACCAGAACCTGGAAGCGCGCGTCCGCCAGGGACTGTTCCGCGAAGACCTGTTCCATCGGCTGAATGTGATCCGGCTGCGCCTGCCGCCGCTGCGCGAGCGCGTCGAGGACATTCCGCTGCTTGCGCGCCACTTCCTGCAGAAGAGCGCGCGCGAGCTGGGCGGCGAGACCAAGCGGTTGAGCGCGGAGGCGATGCGCGTGCTGCAGGCGTTCGCCTGGCCGGGCAACGTGCGCCAGCTCGAGAACACCTGCCACTGGCTGACGGTGATGGCGCCGGCGCAGGTCATCGGCGTGAAGGACTTGCCGCTGGAGATCCGCGAGCCGGGGCCGGCAACGCCGGAGACGCCGCCGCTTGCCACACAGGCGCCGGACGATGGCCCCGGCAGGCCCGCCGGCAACGGCGCGGCCGGGTCGCCTGCAGGCGCAGCGCCGGGCGCGGGCGTTCTGGCGGACCCGGATGCGGATTTGAGTTCGTCCGCGGGCACCGCGGCAGGCGGCACTGCCGGACCGGCTGCGCAGCCAGCAGCCGATTGGCGCAACGGTGCCGGCACGCCGACGAGCTGGTCGGCGCTGCTCGAGCGCGAAGTCTCGGCGCGCCTGGCTGCCCAGTCGTCCACGCAGGCGGGCGAAGCGCACAGCGAACTGATGGAGGAGCTGGCGCGCGAGTTCGAGGGCACCATCATCCGCACCGCGCTGCGGCACACGCGTGGCCGGCGCATCGACGCGGCACTGCGGCTGGGCATCGGCCGCAACACCATCACGCGCAAGATCCAGGAACTGCGGCTGGACGAAGAGGACGAGCGCTGAGTCTGATCAGCGCGGCGGGTCGGGCTCCAGCTCCACGATCACCGGCGCGTGGTCGGACGGTTGCTCGCGCTTGCGCGCTTCGCGGTCGATGCGGCAGGCGCGTACGCGCGGCGCCAGCGTCTGCGGCACGAGGATGTGGTCGATGCGCAGCCCGGCGTTGCGGCGGAATGCGAGCTGCCGGTAGTCCCACCAGCTGAACAGCTTCGGCGGCTGCTCGAACAGCCTGAACGCGTCGGCGAAACCGAGCGCGATCAGCTTCTCGAACCGCGCGCGCTCGGCCTCCGAGCACAGCACCTGGCCGGCCCAGGCTTGCGGATCGTGCACGTCACGGTCGTCGGGGGCGATGTTGAAGTCGCCCGCCAGCACGAGCGGCAACGGCGTGGGTTGCGCGAGCCATTCCGCGAGCGCATCGATCCAGTGCAGCTTGTAGACGTACTTGTCGCTGCCGACCGACTGGCCGTTGGGGAAGTACGCGCAGACCACGCGCAGCCCGTTCACGTCGGCGCTCAGCAAACGCTTCTGCTCGTCGGGAAACAGCGGGTTGCCGACCACCACCGAGGCCGGCGCGCCGACCGTGTCGCGGCGCGTGAGGATCGCGACCCCGTTGTAGGTGGGCTGCCCCGCGAACGCGCTCTCGTAGCCGAGTTCGGCCAGTTCGGCCTGCGGGAAATGTTCGTCGCGCAGCTTGGTTTCCTGCAGGCACAGCACGTCGACCGGATTGGCGCCGAGCCAGTCGAGCACGTGCGGCAGGCGCACCTTGAGCGAGTTGACGTTCCAGGTGGCGAGTTTCACGGCCGATTCCATTGCCTGCATTGTGTTGCGATACCTGTGGGTCGGCGTGCCGGTCGCCCGGTGCGGGCCGTGCGCCGGTCGGGCGCGCATGCAATGCTATCGCACGCGTCCGGCACCGGTTAGACTCGTGCCGGTTCGTCTCGACCGGGAACCAGCGATGCAGGACAAGGGCTTCATCGACGCTCTCGCGGGTGCGCTGGGCGCGCAGCTGTTCACCATCGTGGGCGCGGTCGCGCTGCTGCTGCTGGGGTGGATCGTTGCGCTGATCGTCGCGGCTGCGGTGCACCGCATGTTGTCGCTTGCGCAGGTCAACCGCCGGCTCGCACCGTTGTTCGGCAGCACCTTCGATGCCGAGATCGTCGCGGCTCGGCTGGTGTTCTGGTTCGTCTTGCTGGTGGCGCTGGTGGCTGCCTTCAACAGCCTCGACCTGCACGGGATGTCGGCACCCTTCGCCGCCATGATCAACGACGTGGTGGCGTACCTGCCGCAACTGCTCGCCGCGCTGGTGCTGGCGCTCATCGGCTGGCTGCTGGCGCTGCTGGTGCGCACCGGCCTCACGCGGCTGCTCGATCGCACGACGATCGACGAGCGGCTCAGCGCCGAGGCCGGCATGCAGCCGATCAGCGACAGCATCGGACAC
>CAZBTE010000268.1:0-3601 GCA_964494665.1 uncultured Limnobacter sp. | reverse complement strand
GCGCAGGAGGGGGCGACTGGCCGCGATCACCATGATAACGAACACGAACATCGGATCGGTGAAGTTGCGCGACTCGAGATACTCCAGCGCCGGCGCGCCGCCCGCGGCGAGCGCGAGGTAGACGATCAGCACCATTGCCCAGAAGCCGAACACCGCCTCGACCTCGCCCAGCAGGTGCCACACGCCGGCGTGCGCCGGCTGCGCATGCGCGAGGCGCTCGAAGAACTTCGCCGAGAAGGTGTGCACTACGGCGACCGCGAACAGGATCGCGCCGCCGATCTGGATCGCGGTAGGTGTCATGAGGAACTCGGAGTGGACTGGGTCACGAGAAGTAGCGGTCGAAGTCCTTCTGCAGCCGCTCCTCGATGCGCGGCCTGAATGCGGCGAGCAGCAAGCCAAGCCTTGCGTCGAGCGAGACACGGTCGCGCGTGACGGTCAGGCAGCCGGTGACGCCGGCACGCGAGAAGTGCAGCGCGTTCCCGTCCCACCGGCTCTCCATGTCGAAGGATTCGGCCAGCTCGTCGGCGACCTTCTGTGCAGCGACCTTCGCCTTCTTCAGACCGAGCGTGTGCTTGCGCTGCAGGTGGATCTCCGACATCGTGACTTCGCTGCCTCCGGGCGCCGTTCAGGTCGTGGTGACCGGGGTCTTCAGCGGCGCCCCGGTGGCGAACGCCACCAGATTGTCGGCCGCCAGCATCGCCATGCCGACGCGCGTGCTGCGCGTGGCGCTGCCGATGTGCGGGGTGATCGCCACGTTGGGCACTTCGAGCAGCCCCGGATGCAGCTTCGGCTCGTTCTCGTAGACGTCGAGCCCGGCGGCAGCGATGCGGCCCGCGCGCAGCGCCTCGACCAGCGCCGCGTCGTCGACGATGCCGCCGCGCGCGATGTTGACCAGCGTGGCCGTGGGCTTCATCGCCGCGAGCTCGCGCGCGCCGATCAGGTGGTGCGTCTCGCGCGAGTACGGCACCACCAGCATCACGTGGTCGGACTCGCGCAGAAGCCTCTCGAGCTCGACGCGGCGCGCGCCGAGCTCGGCCTCGTTGGTCGCACGACTGCGGTTGTGATACAGCAGGGTCATGTCGAACCCGCGCGCCCGGCGCGCCACCGCCGAGCCGATGCGGCCCATGCCGACGATGCCCAGCGTGCTGCCATGCACGTCGGCGCCCAGCCACTGGTCGAAGGCCCAACGGTTCCACTTGCCGGCGCGCAACCAGTGCTCGGATTCGCACACGCGTCGCGCGGCCGCCATCAGCAGCGCCCAGGCCATGTCGGCGGTGGCCTCGGTGAGCACGTCCGGGGTATTGCTGACCGCGATGCCGCGTTCGCCGCAGGCAGTGAGGTCGATGTGGTTGTAGCCGACCGTACCGGTGGCGATCATGCGCAAGCGCGGACAGGCGTCGATCAGCTCGCGGTCGATGCGGTCGGTGCCGGTGACGAACAGCGCGTCGCGATCGGCCGCGCGCGCGAGCAGTTCGGCGCGCGGCCAGTCGGCGTCGTCCTGGTTTCCCTCGATGTCGAAATGCGGCGCCAGCCGCACGAGCACCTCGGGGAACACCTTGCGGGTGACCAGCAGTTTGGGGCGCGCGCTCATCCGGGCGATTATAGCGATCAGTCCTTCACGTCGAAGACCTGGCGCAGGTACTTCACGTAGGCCTCGTCGTCGCACATGTTCTTCGCCGGCGTGTCCGACAGCTTCGCGACCGGTTGCCCGTTGCAGCGCACCATCTTGATCACGATCTGCAGCGGCACGTAGCCGAGGTCGTTGGTCAGGTTGGTGCCGATGCCGAAGGCGACCCGGGCGCGGTCGCGGAAACGGCGGTACAGCTCGATCATCAGCGGGAAGTTCAGCGCGTCGGAGAACACCAGCGTCTTGGTCTTCGGGTCGACGCGGTTGGCCTCGTAGTGCGCGATCAGCCGCTCGCCCCATTCGAACGGATCGCCCGAGTCGTGCCGCGCGCCGTCGAACAGCTTGCAGAAGTACATGTCGAAGTCGCGCAGGAACGCGCTCATCCCGTAGACGTCGGACAGCGCGATGCCGAGGTCGCCGCGATACTCGCGTGCCCACATCTCGAAGCCGAACACCTGGGTGTCGCGCAGCCTCGGCCCGAGCGCCTGGCATGCCTGCAGGTACTCGTGCGCCATGGTGCCCAGCGGCGTGATGCCGTGCTGCATCGCGTACATCACGTTGGAGGTGCCGGCGAACATCGGGCCGAGCTTCGACTTGCAGGTGAGCAGCACTTCCTCGTGCCACAGCCGCGAGAAGCGCCGCCGCGTGCCGTAGTCGGCGATGCGGATCCCGGCCAACCCGGGGTCGGCGGCGACCAACGCGATCTTCTCGTCGAGGCGACGCCGCCCCTCTGCGTAATCGGGCACGCCTACCGTCTCGCGGAAGTAGATCTCGTTGACGATCGCGAGCACGGGGATCTCGAACAGGATCGTGTGCAGCCACGGGCCACGGATCAGGATGTCGATCTCGCCGTTGTCCTTCGGCGACGGCGTCACCGAAATGTACTTGGCGTTCATCTGGAACAGGCCGAGGAAATCGACGAAGTCGCTCTTGATGAAGCGCATGCCGCGCAGGTAGTCGAGCTCGCTCTGGCGAAACCGCAGCGTGCACAGGCTGTGGATCTCTTCCTGGATCGCGCCGATGTACGGGCGCAGGTCGACGCCCTCGTTGCGGCACTTGAAGCGGTACTCGACCTGCGCGCCGGGAAAGTGATGCAGCACCACCTGCATCATCGTGTACTTGTACAGGTCGGTGTCGAGCAGCGAGGTGATGATCATCGGGGTGGTGAAGGACGGGCGCGCTGGGACGCCCCGGACGCAGGCTGCGGGGCTTCCATCATAAGCGATGGCGACGCGGTGTCCGCCGAAGGTGCCGGTTGCGCGCGCAGGTAGCCGCTCACCATGCGTGCCGCTTCGGTCCAGTAGCGCTCGAGGCCGGCGGGTTCGACCATGTCGCGCCCGAGCACGGCAGACAGCGTATGCCGGTTCGACAGCCGGAAGTAGCCCAGCCCCGCGATCGCGACGTAGAGGTCGACCGGATCGACGTCGGCGCGGAACACGCCTCTTGCCTGCCCCTGGGCAAGCAGCCGCGACAGCAGCCCGACCACCGGCCCGACCAGCTCGGCCAGGCGCCCGGACTTGCGAAGGTGGCGCGCGCGGTGCAGGTTCTCGGTGTTCAGCACGCTGATGAAGCCGGGATGGTCGGCGTAGTAGCGCCAGACGAAGCGGCAGAACTGCTCGAGCGCGACGGCCGGATCGTCGGGATCGAGCTGCACCGCGCTCTCGGCATCGCGCAGCGACGCGTAGGCCGCTTCGAGTACGACGCGATACAACCCGTCCTTGCTGCCGAAGTAGTAGTACACCATGCGCTCGCTCGAGCGCGCCCGCTGCGCGATGCGATCGCCGCGCGCGCCGGCGAAGCCGTGCTGCGCGAACTCCACTGCAGCGGCCTTGAGGATGCGTTCGCGCGTGGCCTGCGCGTCGCGCCGGCGCCGCACCGGCGCCGCGGGCTCGTGCGATGCGCCCGCGGCAGGAACGCCGCCGGCCGCAACGCCGGCGCCGACGGCACCTACAACCTGTCCGCCCAGACCAACGT
>CAZBTE010000267.1:0-3608 GCA_964494665.1 uncultured Limnobacter sp. | reverse complement strand
TGGGGGCGTTCCTGGCGCGCCAACCCGAGGTGCGCGACCTGCAGGGCTATGCCGGCACCGCTTCGCCGATCACGTTCAACGGACTGGTGCGCCAGTACTACCTGCGTGCGCAGGACGAGCTGGGCGACATGCAGGTGAACCTGGTGGACAAGGCGCATCGCGCCGAGCAGAGCCACGCGATCGCGGCGCGGCTGCGCCCCGACCTGGAACGCATCGCGGCGCGCCACGGCGGCGTGCTGAAAGTGGTCGAAGTGCCGCCCGGCCCGCCGGTGCTCGCGCCGATCGTCGCCGAGGTCTACGGACCCGACGAGGCAGGACGCAGCGAGCTGGCGTTGCGCATTGCGCGGGCGTTCGCCGCCACGCCGCACGTCGTCGGCGTCGACACCACGGTCGAGGAAGACGCGCCGCGCGCGTTCCTGCGCGTACAGCGCTCGCGCGCCGAATCGCTCGGCATCCCGGTGGCGGTCATTGCGCAGACGGTGCACGGCGCGCTGTCGGGCGTCGATGCGGCCTGGCTGCACGATGGTCACAGCAAGTACCCGGTGCCGGTGAGGCTGCAGTTGCCGCGCGAGGCGCAGGTCGGCCTCGACGCGCTGCTCGCACTGCCGCTGAAGTCGGCCGGGGGCGCGCTGGTGCCGCTGTCGGAGCTGGTTCGGGTCGAGTACGGCGTGATCGACAAGCCCCTGCATACGAAGAACCTGCAGCCGGTGCACTACGTGCTCGGCGACATGGGTGGCGGCGTCGATTCGCCCCTGTACGGGTTGTTCGGCATCCGGGGCGCGCTCGCCGACGCGGCGCTGCCAGGGACCGGGGCGCTGGGCGAATACTGGATCCGCCAGCCCGCTGAAGCGTGGCGCCAGTACGCAATCAAGTGGGACGGCGAGTGGCAGATCACCTACGAGACCTTCCGCGACATGGGTGCGGCCTACGCGGTCGGCCTGGTGCTGATCTACCTGCTGGTGGTGGCGCAGTTCAGGAGCTACCTGGTGCCGCTGATCATCATGGCGCCGATCCCGCTCACCCTCGTCGGCGTGATGCCCGGCCATGCGCTGTTTGGCGCGCAATTCACCGCCACCTCGATGATCGGCATGATCGCGCTGGCCGGCATCATCGTGCGCAACTCGATCCTGCTGGTCGACTTCATCGAGCTGCAGCTTGCGCAGGGCGTGCCGTTGCGCGACGCGGTGATCCGCTCGGCCGCGGTGCGCGCGCAGCCGATTGCGTTGACCGCGCTGGCGGCCATGATCGGCGCCTTGTTCATTCTCGACGACCCCATCTTCAACGGGCTGGCGGTGGCGCTGATCTTCGGCATCCTGGTCTCGACGCTGCTCACGCTGGTGGTGATCCCCGTGCTCTTCTTCGCCGTCCATGGCCGGCGCCACGCGACCGCCTGATGCAGCCCTTCCCGATTTCTTCCTTCAATCCTCGTACGGAGCATTCCATGAACGTCGACCGCCTGATCCGCATCTTCGCCGGGTCCTTCATCCTGATCTCGCTGGCTCTTGGCGTCGAAGGCAGCCCGCTGTTCGTCTCGAAGTGGTTCCTGGCCTTCACCGCATTCGTCGGCATCAACCTGTTCCAGTTCGGCTTCAGCAACGTGTGCCCGCTCGGCACCATGCTGAAGAAACTGGGCATCCCCGATACGCCATCGACGTGCGCACGCTGAACCGTCGAGTCGGAGCCGCGTGATGAACCCGCCGCGCTCGCCGCTGGCGTTCCTGATGCCGGGCTGGTTCTCGATCGTCATGGGCCTGAGCGGCCTGGCGCTCGCCTGGCACCGCGCCGCTGCGACGCTCGGCGCGCCCGCCACGGCGGTGTCCGCGGCGCTGGCGCTGGCCGCCGCAGTCGTCTTCGTACTGCTGCTCGTGTCCAGCGCGGCGCGCATGCGCCGTTTCCCCGAAGCGTTGCGCGAGGACCTGCGGCATCCGGTGCGGCACGCCTTCGTCGCCACGGTGCCGATCTCGGCGCTGCTGCTGGTCACCCTGTGGGTGGCATTGATCGGCCCCGGTCCGCTGGTCGCGCTGGCGTGGTGGATCGCTAGCGTGGCGCAACTGGCGGTCACGCTGTGGGTGCTTGCCCGCTGGTGGCGGGGCAACCAGCCGGATGGCCTGGCGTGGGCCGCGCTCACGCCGGCGCTGATCGTGCCGATCGTCGGCAACGTGCTGGTGCCGCTGGCGGGCGTGCCGCTCGGCTATCCGTTCGCATCGGCGGCGCAGTTCGGCATCGGCCTGCTGTTCTGGCCGGTGGTGCTGATCCTGCTGCTGGCGCGTATCGCCGTGGCCGGATTGTGGCCCGAGCGGTTGATGCCGACGATGTTCATCATGATCGCCCCGCCGGCGGTGATCGGCGTCGACATGCTGCAGTTCGGTGCGTCGCCGCTGCTCGCCTGGGGTGCATGGGGCATGGCGCTGTTCTTCCTGCTGTGGGCGATCACCCAGGTCCGGCGCATCGTCGCGCTCGAATTCGGCATTCCCCATTGGGCAATGTCGTTCCCGCTGGCGGCCCTTGCGGTGCTCACGATCAGGCTGGCAGCACCCGAGAACGGCGGCGGGCCGCTGATGCAGCTGTTCGCGCTGTTCGCGCTGGCTGCCGTGTCGGTCGTCGTCATCGGACTCGTTTTCGGAACGCTGCGCGGACTGCGAGGGGGCACGTTGCTGGTTCCCGAACCCGCGCCGGCCGCACAGCCAGCAGTATCTGGAGGACAATCGCGGTGAATACGACGAACGACGCGTGCACCATGACCGTACTCAAGGACGAAGCCTCCCGGACCGACCTGCTGAACCGGCTGCGCCGCGCCGAGGGCCAGTTGCGCGGCATCCAGCGGATGATCGACGAAGGCGAGGAGTGCATGCACATCGCCCAGCAGATCTCGGCGGTGCGCAAGGCGCTCGACAGCGCCTACGTGCGCATGACCGTGTGCTTCATGGAACAGGAGTTGTCGGGCCGGATCCGCGAAGGCAAGGGACGCGCAAACGATCTCAAGCAGCTGCTCGCCAACGTGGAGACCCTGCTCGGCAAGGTGCGCTGAATCCGGCGCGCTGGCGGGCGCTCCGCCGGGCGCGTGCTCGTGCTATGTTGCCGGCGCCGACATCCCGAGCGTCGACGCCATGCGGTGGCCTTTCTCGCTGTCGCCCCTGGAGCACGGGGCATTCGTATTCGTCGGGCTGCTGATCTATGTGATGGTCACCCGGATCGGGCAGCAGCATCGCCACCCGTCCGCGGCGATTGCCTGGGTAATGGCGATCGTGCTGCTGCCGTATCTCGGCGTTCCGCTGTTCCTCCTGTTCGGCACGCGCAAGCTTTCCAAGGCCAGGCATCCGGCCGCCGCCGGCCCCTCGAAGGCGGTCCGCGCCGACGGTCCGCCGTGGGCTCTCGAGCTGCTCGCGGCACTGAACGTGCCCGCACCCGTGCGCAACGAGGCGATCCACTTCCATGCCGACGGCGACGCGGCGCTGCGTGCACTGATCGGGCTGATCGACGGCGCGCGCGGGCGCATCGACCTCAGCGCGTTCGTGCTGACCGACGACCGGGTGGGTGCAGCCGTGGCCGCGGCGCTGGTGAGAAGCGCCCGGCGCGGCGTGCGGGCCCGGCTGCTGCTCGATGCGATC
>CAZBTE010000266.1:0-3617 GCA_964494665.1 uncultured Limnobacter sp. | reverse complement strand
GAAGGCCACGTCGACGATCTCGTCGCGCAGCGCGGCGCGCAGCCGCGCCAGGAAATCGGGGTAGCGGCCGGCGCGATCGAACAACGATGCCGGCGCGGACGCCTCGAGCCGGTGTTCGCGGTCGAGGTGGCGGCCCCAGTCGTCGCGGCGCCGGTCGAGCACCGTCAGCATCTCGTCGGCAAGCGACGCGAACAGCAGATCGAGCGTATCGTCGCCGCGCTGCGCACCGTCGTTGGATGTCGCGGGCTGCGCGACGCCGGCGGCTTCGTTGCGCGCGAGCAGGTCAACCAGCAGCTTCAGCGTGCGATCGGACAGCAGAGCGCGGAAGTCGTACACCAGCCGGTCGCGGTCGACGCCGAGGAAGCGGGCGTTCAGTCCCCAGGCGCGCGTGAGCTGCGCGAAGATCGGGTTGGTCATCAGCGACAGGCGCGACGCGAGCGGCAGCAGCACGACGAACAGGCGCCAGTCGGACGAAGGATTGCGGAACACCAGTGCGCGCGGACTGGTGCAGTAGCTGCGGGCAAGGTAAGCGAGCTCGGGGCCGACGGTGCCGGCGTCCTGCAGCTCTTCGTCGACCGCGACCCGGTCGACGACGAGAAACTCGACGTCCCTCAATCGGCCCGCTTCGCGAACACGAGCAAGCCGCCGCCGAACGCCAGCAGTGCGATGGCCATCAGCGTGCGCGTGACCGACCCCCGCCACATCGCCTCGGCGGCGAACAGCACGCCGGCAGTGAGCACGATGCGTGCGGTGCCGGCAGTGCGCTGTGCTGGGCTGAGTCGGGCCATGTCGCTAATCTACTCCAGAAGGATTGGCGACGTCGCGACGCTGGTTTTTCGTCGAGGCGCTGTTTTGATAGTAACCGCGCGTGCGGCCCGCGCCGCATCGATTCGGTCACCAGTGGCGCGTTCCGCAGGACGAACGAGTTGCGTGTGACGCGGTTGCATCGATGCGAGCGCGCTTCAGTCGACGTCGAGTACCAGCCCGGGCAGGTCCAGCCCGTGCAGGCGGGTCTCCCAGCGCTGCCCGGGTACGAGCGGTGCGGCGTCGGTGAGCGTGCCGGTCGTGATCAGCGAGCCCGCTTCGATCGAGCGGCCGCGCAGGCGCAGCTCGTGCGCCAGATGTGCCACCGCGTGCATCGGGCCGTCGAGCGCGTTGGCCCCGCGGCCCCGCTCGACCAGCTGGCCGTCGCGCAGCAGTTCGAGCTCGCAGGCGCCGAGCCGGGCGAGCGCCCGCGCCGCCTCGCCTTCGAGGATCGACGCCGGGCGCTTCGGCCCGAGGACCAGCGCGCCGTGCAGCGCCTGCGCCGCGAATGCCTCGGCGGCGCTGAAGCGCCAGCCCGGAAACGGGCTCTGCACGATCTCGAAGCCGTGCGCGATCCATTCGGTGGCGGCGAGCACGGCTTCGGGCGTGTCCTTTGCCGGCGCAGCGCGCAGCCCGATCACGATCTCGGGTTCGATGCGGGGCTCGACGAAACGCGCGGCCGCGATGCGCGCGCGACACGTGTCGTGGCCGGCGACGCTTTGCGCGTGCACGACGGTGGTATTCCAGACCGGGCCCCAGATCGGGTGGAACACCCCGTACAGCGGCCAGATCGCGCGATTGGTGAAGCCGACCTTGTAGCCGAGCGCGCGCTCGCCGCGCGCCAGCCGCGCGATCACGATGGCGGCTTGCAGCGCCTCGCCGTGCGCCAGGTCGTCGAGTGGCGCGACGCGGTTGCGCTCGAGGCTGCGCGCGTGATCGCAGGCGTCGAGCAGCATTGCGGCAGTCAGTGCTTCGGCCATGGCACCGATCTTAGTACGCGATGGACGCGCGCGCGTCAGCGGCGCGCGTGGCCGGCCAGCATCGCCACGATCTCGTGGAACACGCCGTTGCCCGGCGGCGCAGACAGGTCGAGCGCCTGGCTGCGCCCGTAGTACGGGCTCAGGTCGAGGCCCACGCCGACGCCATGGATCGCCACGCGCCCGGCCTGCTCGTGGCGCTGCACGACGTCGCGCAGGTGCTGCTCGAGATAGTGCGGGTCGTTGGCGAGCTGGGTCGCCGAGTCCATCGGGCAGCCGTCGGAGACGACCAGCAGCAGCCGCCGCTGCTCGGATCGGCTCGCCATGCGCGCGCAGGCCCACTCGACTGCCTCGCCGTCGATGCCTTCGCGAAACAGCAGCGGCTCGAGCAGCGCCGCGATTGAAGGTCGCGCGCGCCGCCACGGCGTGTCGGCGTCCTTGAACACGATGTGACAGACCTCGTTCAGCCGACCCGGATGCGCGGGACGTCCGGCGCGACGCCAGTCGCGCAGTGCGCGCCCGCCGTTCCAGGCGCCGGTGGTGAAGCCGAGGATCTCGGTGGTGACGCCCGCCATCTCGAGTGCGCGTGCCAGCACGTCGACCAGCATCGCCACCGGTTCGATGTGCTGCTTCATCGAGCCGGAGCAGTCGATCAGCAGAGTGAGCAGGCACTGCGCAACCGGTTCGCGGCGTTCCGCGCGAAACAGCCGGCGCTCGGCCGGCGAGGCGACCAGTTGCGCCAGCCGCCGGCCGTCGACGTAGCCCTCTTCCTGCCCGGCGTCCCAGTCGTCGCGCTGCGGCGTGGCCAGCAGCGCCTTCAGCTCGCGTGCCAGCCGCGCGAGATTCACGCCCTGGGCGGCGATGCGGCGGTCGAGGCGCTCGCGATGCGCGCGCAGCGAGGGCGGGCGCACCAGTGCCGTGGCCGCGAGTTCGCGATCGTAGGCGCGCGTGAAGGCGCGGTAGCCGTCGCCCGATTCGTCGAGCACGCGGCTGCGGCCCGCGGCGGCGACGGCGAACTCGCCGTCCCCCGCGGCCTGCTGCAGTTCCATGAATCGCGCCAGCGCGGTGCGGTCGTCGCCTTCGTCGCCGGCGTGCGGCTGCCCGCGCTCGTCGTCGGCCGCATGGACCATCGCTGCGACGAGTCGCGCGATCGCCAGCGCGTGATGCGCATAGGCGTGCTGGTCGTGGCGGTGCCGCTGCAGCGCGGCCAGGTCGTGGCCGAGCGCCGGCACGATCGCACCGCGCGTAGTCTCCATCAGGTCCTCGGTCTGCTCGAGCACCGGCTCGCCGGTGACGCGTGCGCGGCACACCTGCGCCACCGTGTACAGCAGGATCCCGCGCGCGCTCTCGGTCAGTCCCGTTTGATGGTAAGCGAGCGACCACTGCGCGAAACGATGGCGCAGATTGTGGGCGACTCCGGGCATGCCGGCCGGCGGCAGCGCCTCGACGCGAAATTGCTCGAGGAGGTCGAACACCAGCCGCGCGACCGGATCGTCGGGCGCGAGCCGGCGGTGCAGCGTTGCGTCCGAGCGCGCCAGCCGCAGCGCGAGCCCGTCGGCGGCGCCGCGAAACGACGCGAAGTCGTCGTGCTCGAGCGACGGGTGCAGGTGCGGCGCGAACGGCGGCAGCACGCGGCGGCCGCGGTGCAGGCGCCGGCCGCGGAAGTGCAGGTCGGCCTCGCCCGCCAGCGCGCGGATCGCCGCCGCGCACAGCTCCTCCACCTTCTGCTGGTGGCGCGCCTGCGCCTGTGCTTCGGCCACGGTCGGGCCCGTCCCGCGCGCCCTAGCCCGTGCCGCGTGGCGCCCGCGGGCTGCCCGCACGCATGCTCAGGCCTCG
>CAZBTE010000265.1:0-3617 GCA_964494665.1 uncultured Limnobacter sp. | reverse complement strand
AGATCATCGCGGTGCAGTGCCACAGCGCGTACGCGAGCACGATCACGGCGATCGCCATGGCGGGCGACGCCCGGCCGCTGCCGAGCAGCAGCCACCACGCGGCGGTGGCCGCCATCAGCGCCGGCAGCACGATCACCTCGCGCGACATCCACGAGGTGCGCCACATCAGCGCGGCGCGCCAGGCGCGCATCTTCTGGCCGAGGTGGAAGAACGAAGCGAGCAGCGCGACCGCCAGCAGGATCTCGGCGCCGCCGACGGCGGCGAGCGCGAGCGACGGCGCGACGTTCACGCCGGCCAGCTGGGCGACGGCGATGCACACCAGCACGCCCTGGGCGGTGCCGGCCAGCGTGGTGAACAGGACGATGGAAGCTGCGGGACGCATGGCGTTCGCCCTCAGGCCATCAGCCTGGCGAGCGTCATCACGGCCTTGCGCACGACGCCCGGCTTCTCCGCCGCATCGGCGGTCGTGCCCGAGGATTGCGGCGCCGGCGTGATGCGCCGCGGCAGGTAGTGGTTGGCCGGCTGCGTGTCCCACTCCGGCATCAGCTGGTAGCCGCCGCGCTCGCGGATGACCTGCGACACCTCCGACGACGGGTCCTTCACGTCGCCGAACAGGCGCGCGCCGGTCGGGCAGGCCTTCACGCACGCGGGCTTGCGGTCGGCCGGCGCGAGCTGCTCGTCGTAGATGCGGTCCACGCACAGCGTGCACTTGGTCATCACGCCGCGCTCCTCGTCGAACTCGCGCGCGCCGTACGGGCAGGCCCAGCTGCAGTACTTGCAGCCGATGCACTTGTCGTAGTCGACCAGCACGATGCCGTCCTCGGCGCGCTTGTAGCTCGCGCCGGTGGGGCAGACGGGCACGCACGGCGGGTCCTCGCAATGCAGGCAGCTCTTGGGGAAGTGGATGGTCTGCGTGTCGGGGAACGACCCCGACTCGTAGGTCTGCACGCGGTTGAAGAACGTGCCGGTCGGCTTCGCGTCGTACGCGTTGAAGTCGTTCAGCGGGCCGGCCGCGCCGGACGTGTTCCATTCCTTGCACGAGGTCACGCAGGCATGGCAGCCGACGCAGACGTTCAGGTCGATGACCAGCGCCAGCTGCCTGGCGAGCGTTTCGGGTTGTTGCGTCGCGGCCATCTACTGCACCTCCAGCGTCGCGCGCACTTGCGGCGACGTCACTTCCTCGTGTCCTTCGACGGGCGCCTCCGCCGGCCGGATGCGCACCCGCACGTCGTACCAGCCCGCCTGCCCGGTGATCGGGTCGGAGTTGCTGATCGTCCGGTCCCGGAACGGCAGTTCCTCGGTGATCAGGTGGTTGAGCAGGAAGCCCAGGCGCGATTCGTCGGAGCCCGGCGCGAGCTTCCAGGCGCCGCTCGCCTTGCCGATCGCGTTCCAGGTCCACACGGTGCCGGGCTCCACCGCCTCGCTGTAGCGCACCATGCAGCGCACCTTGCCCCAGCGGCTCTCGACCCAGCACCAGCCGCCGTCGGCGATGCCCTGTCCGCTCGCGGTCGCGGCATTCACGTGCAGGTAGTTGTGGCTGTGGATCTGGCGCAGCCACGCGTTCTGCGAATCCCACGAGTGGTACATCGCCATCGGCCGCTGCGTGATGGCCGCGAGCGGGAACGCCTCTTCGTCGGTGACCTCGCGCTCCAGCGGCGGATACCAGAACGGCAGCGGGTCGAAGTAGGTCGAGATGCGTTCGCGCAGCGCATCCGGCGGCTGGCGGCCCTTGGACTTGCCCTGCGCCGCGAGGCGGAACTGCTGCAGCGTGTCCGAATACAGCACCAGCTGCACCGGGTCGTTGCGCTGGCGCCAGCCCTTGTCCTTGGCGAAATCGAGGTAGCCCCGGTTCCAGTTGCGCATGAACTGCTGGTCCTTCGGCATCTCGTAGTGGAAGACGCAGTTGTTCTTCGCGTACATCTCCCACTGCTTCGGGTTGGGCTCGCCCTTCAGGTGCTGCGTGCCGTCCTTGCCGCGCCAGCCCATGAGGAAGCCCACGCCCGGCGACGGCTGGAAGTTGACGACGAAGTCGGGGTAGTCCTTGAACTTGCGCGCGCCCTCGGGCGTGGTGAACGCCGGGAACTTCAGCCGGGACGCGAGTTCGACCAGCACTTCCTGGAACGGCTTGCAGCCCGGGGGCGGCTCCACCACCGGCACGCGCACCGAGTCGCAGGGACCGTCGAACTCCGAGATCGGCCGGTCGAGCATGCTCATCACGTCGTGGCGCTCGAGATAGGTGGTGTCGGGCAGCACGAGGTCGGCGAAGGCGACCATCTCGCTCTGGAACGCGTCGCACACGACGAGGAACGGGATCTTGTGCTGCCCGTCCTCGTCCTTCGCGTTGAGCATCTCGCGCACCGCCATCGTGTTCATGGTGGAGTTCCAGGCCATGTTGGCCATGAACACCAGCAGCGTGTCGATGCGGTACGGGTCGCCGCGCACCGCGTTCGTGATCACGTTGTGCATCAGCCCGTGCGCCGACAGCGGGTGCTCCCAGGAGAACGCATGGTCGATGCGCAGCGGGCTGCCGTCGGGCATCACCGCGAGTTCTTCCGGGCTCGCGGGAAAGCCGAGCGGCGCGGCGCCGAGCGGCGTGTTCGGCTTGATCTGGTCCGGGTCGTTGAACGCGCGGTAGTTGGGCACGATGTGCCGCGGATACGGCGCCTTGTGGCGGAATCCCCCGGGCGCATCGATCGTGCCCAGCACCGACATCAGCACCGCGAGGGCGCGCACGGTCTGGAAGCCGTTCGAATGCGCCGCGAGGCCGCGCATCGCGTGGAAGGCGACCGGCCGGCCCTGGGTCGTCTCGTGCCGCTTGCCCCACGCGTCCGTCCACGGGATCGGCAGCTCGAAGGCCTGGTGCAGCGCGGTCTCGCCGATCTCGCGCGCGAGGGCGCGGATGCGCTCGGCGGGAATGCCGGTGATGGCTTCGGCCCACTCGGGCGTCGTCCCGGCGACGCGCTCGCGCAGCAGCTGGAACGACGGCGCGACGCGCGTGCCGTCGGGCAGGACGAAACGGCCTTCGAGCGCGAGGTCGCGCCCGTCTTCGTTGCCCTGCGGATAGGCCGCGACGACGGCGTTCGTCGACAGGTCCCAGGCCAGCTTGTTGTGCGGGTTGCGGCCGTCGCCCGGCGGGCCGGCCGCGGGATCGAAGGCGAACAGGCCCTCGCGCTCGCCTTCGTCCAGCACCACCAGCTGCGGCGCATTGGTGAAGCGCTGCAGGAACGCGCGGTCGACGAGCCCGTCCCCGATGATCACGTGCAGCAGCGCCATGAAGAGCGCGCCGTCGGTGCCGGGGCGGATCGGGATCCACTCGTCCGCGATCGCCGAGTAGCCGGTGCGCACCGGGTTGATCGAGATGAAGCGGCCGCCTGCGCGCTTGAACTTGCCCAGCGCCATCTTCATCGGATTGCTGTGGTGGTCCTCGGCCGTGCCGATCATCACGAACAGCTTCGCGTGCTCGAGATCCGGCCCGCCGAATTCCCAGAAGCTGCCGCCGACCGAATAGATCATCCCGGCGGCCATGTTCACCGAGCAGAAGCCGCCGTGCGCCGCGTAGTTGGGCGTGCCGAACTGGCGCGCGAACAGGCCGGTGAGCGCCTGCATCTGGTCGCGGC
>CAZBTE010000264.1:0-3661 GCA_964494665.1 uncultured Limnobacter sp. | reverse complement strand
GGCTCGAGGTCACCACGGTCGGTTCGATCATCCTCGGCACGGTGCTCGGCGGCGCACTGATCAGCCCGTCGGTTTCCGGGGCACTGCTGTCGTTCGACCTGCCGCTCGTCGATACCGGCATCGATACGCCGGCCGAGGCGGCGATCATCGTGATTGCCATCGTTTACGCGATCGCCGCCGGGTTCAACCTGCGCATTCCGGACACCGGTGCGCGCTACCCGCAGCAGCCCTCCAACCCGTTCGTGCTCATGCGCGACTTCCTCGGTTGCTGTCGCATCCTTTGGAAGGACAAGCTGGGACAGATCTCGCTCGCCGTGACCACGCTGTTCTGGGGCGCGGGCGCGACGCTGCAGTTCATCGTGCTCGACTGGGCGCGCCACGCGCTCGACCTGCCGTTGAACCGCGCCGCGATCCTGCAGGGCGTCTGCGCGCTCGGCATCGCCATCGGTGCGGTGCTCGCGGCGCGCGCGGTTCGGCTGCGCGACTCGCTGCGCGTGCTGCCGGTGGGGGTGGCGATGGGCCTGCTGGTGCCGGTGATGACGCTGGTGTCCTCGGAAGTGATGGCCTTCCCGGTGCTGGTGTTGATCGGCGCGCTGGCCGGCTTCTTCGTGGTACCGATGAACGCGCTGCTGCAGCATCGCGGCCACGTACTGATGAGCGCCGGCCATTCGATCGCCGTTCAGAACTTCAACGAGAACCTGAACATCCTGCTGATGCTTGCCGTGTACGCGTTGCTGCTTCGCATGGAGCTCAACGTGAACGTGGTGGTCGTGATCTTCGGGGCATTCGTGGCGCTGACGATGGTGGCGATCATGCAGCTGCACCGCGCCAACCAGCGCGTGTTCGATTCGGTGTCACTGATCGGACAGAGCAAGCACTAGGGCCTGTTCACACACGATCGGACGCCTGGGACGCGGCGGGCTCGTCGTGCACCTTGCGGGCCAGGCACAGGTCCGCCCATGCGCGCGCCTTGTCGGCCGTATTGCGCAACAGGTAGGCCGGGTGGAAGGTGACCACCACCGGGATGCTGCGCGCACCCAGCCGATACGCGTGCACGCGTCCGCGCAGGCTGGCGATCGACGCCTCGGTCCCGAGCAGCGACTGCGTCGCGGTGCGCCCCGCCACCAGGATCACACGCGGCGAAAGCAGCTCGATCTGGCGCCTCAGGAACGGCTCGCAGTGGCGCCGCTCGTCGGGCGAAGGATCGCGGTTTCCGGGCGGGCGGCACTTGAGCACGTTGGCGATGAAGACGTCGATCTCGCGGCTCAGTCCGAGCGCGGCCAGCATCTGGTCGAGCAGCCGTCCGGCGCTGCCGACGAAGGGCTCGCCGCGCCGGTCCTCCTCCGCGCCCGGCGCTTCCCCGATCACCAGCCAGCTGGCCCGCTCGTCGCCGACCCCGAACACCGTGCGGGTGCGCGTTTCGCACAGCGCGCACGCGCGGCAATCGGCAACCGCGGCACGCAGTTCCGGCCAATCCATCGTCGACACGTCCACGGTTTCGGAGAGATGCGTCGACGGCATGACCACAGCGACATGTGGCGCCGGCGGCATTGACGGCGCCTGCCCGACGGCGCTGCGCGTACGCCACAGCGGCCCGATGCCCAGCGCGAGATACGCGCGCCGCCGCGACTCATTCACGGGACAGCTTCCGGAACAGGACCCAGGCATCCTCGCGCGTGCCGTTCGCGGCCGGGTAGTAGCGCTTGCGCAGACCTGTCTGCGCGAAGCCGTTCGAGCGGTACAGCGCGATCGCGCGCGCGTTGGACGGCCGCACTTCGAGCAGCATGCCTTGCGCGCCGCGCCGCGCGGCGTCGCGCAGCAGCCATGCGAGCATCGCGCGCCCGAGCCCCGCACCCTGCGCGTGCCGTACTACGCTCAGGTTCAGCAGGTGCGCTTCGTCGGGCACCCACATCACCACCGCATAGCCGAGCAGCGCATCGCCGGAAGCGCCGGCGTCCTCGAAGATCCACGCGTCGTAGCCTGCCGTCAGCGAGTCGGCAAAGTTTCCGCGCGTCCACGGAAACGGGTAGACCTGCCGCTCGATCTCGGCCACGGCGTCGAGATCGTGGCGTCGCATCGGCCGCGCGCGCAACGCAACGCCGCCGGTGCGGGCCGGCGACGACGGCGGGTTCGGCAGTGCGCTCATCGCCCGGTCCCCCGTTCGGCCGCGGCCGCTGCGCGTCGCAGCCGCAGCGCGTGCTGCTCGTCGCGATCGAGCGCGACCTTGTCGCGAACGTAGCGCGGCGCGGCACGGCTCGCGTGCACGCGCGCGTCCTCGTGCTGCCAGGTGCGGTGCGCGAGCTCGGCGAGCGCATCGGCGCGCACGTACGCATCCTCCTCGGCCGGTGCGTACGGCGCGTGCGCAAGCCGATGATGCGCGGTCCATTCGCGCGCCAGGCCGAGGGCATGCCACGCATTGCCCGCGAGCAGCGTGCGTGCGGGTTCGATGCGTGCCTGCGCTTCGGCGTCTGCGTGCGCGTCGGGCCACGCCGCGGATATGCCTGCGACGAACTCCGCCCGGGCAACCAGCCGAGGCGCGATCAGCGTCTCGACAGGCGTCGATGCGTGCGGCCGGACGCGATACATCGCCACGTAGAGCTCGTCCATGCGTGCATCGATGGCCGCCAGCACGGGCACATCGGCGCAGCGGCTTGCGCGTACCCGCTGCCAGGCCAGTGTCTCGAGCGCGTCGACCGGCACCAGCGGGCGGTCCAGGGCGAAGCCCAACCCCTGAGCAACGGCGCAACCGACACGCAGGCCGGTGAAGGAACCGGGCCCTGCGTCGAAGGCGATCGCGTCGACTTCGTCGAGCTTCATCTGCGCGCCTGCGCACAGTTCGCGCACCATCGCCAGGATGCGCTCCGACTGTCCTGCACCGAGGCGCTCGGACAGGCAATCGCTGTCGTCGACGCCCGACTCGTGGCGATAGAGCGCCACCGAGCACCATTCGCCCGACGTGGCCAGCGCGAGCAAACACAGCCGTGCGGGTGCGGCGCCGGAGGGTGATGCGGCCGGGTGATCCATGCTGCCGATTCTAGTCCGCGCCGGAGTCCGCGGCCCGCTCGGGGTCGTTCAGTCGCGACCTCGCCCGCGGCCCCGCCCGGAGTCGTGCGCCTCGCGCAGCTGTCGGCGCAGCTGTTCGCGCTGCTGTGGCGACATCCGCTCGCGCTGCTGTGGCGACGCCCGCTCGCGCTGCCCGTTCGCCCCGTCGTCGCGCCGGCCACGCCCCGGCTGCTGGCGCAAATCGCGGCGCAGCTGCTCGCGATCGTCCGGGCTCATCCGGCCGCGCGCAGGCTGCGCCAGCGCGGCCCCCCAGCCCAACGCGAGCGAGGCGACGAGCGACCGGGCGAATGCCCGCCGCATTGGCGAGGCGGGCCCCGCGACGTCGCGTGCCGCGCGTTCGCGCGCATCCGGCTGCGGAATGCCCGGGCTGCGTCGATCCTGGTTCATGCGCGCATTCTAGACAGCACGGGCGGCGCGCACAGCGTCGTGCGCGGTAAACCCTGTAACAGCCGGTAACCGACCGTTCGGCAGCGCAGGCGCGCGAACGGGCCGGCGCGATGCGCCCTACGCACACCGGACGCTATCATCGACGCATGGACAACACCCCCCGCAAGCTGCTGGTCGTCGACGACGATCCCAAACTGCGCGAGCTGCTGCG
>CAZBTE010000263.1:0-3662 GCA_964494665.1 uncultured Limnobacter sp. | reverse complement strand
GCACGCTGTCGGCGCTCGACCTGGTGATCGCGATGCCGATCTCGTGGCTGCCGCTGGTGGCCGACTTCTCGCGCCACGGCAGCAACGGCGCGGCGGCGCTGCGCGGCACCTGGCTGGGTTACGCGATCGCCAACATCTGGTGCTATTCGCTCGGCGTGCTGGTGGCGCTCACCACGCCGTCGACCGACCTGGTCGCCGCGCTGCTGCTCGCGCAAGGCGGCCTGGTTGCGCTCGGCCTGATCCTGATCGACGAGGTCGACAATGCCTACGGCGACCTGTACTCGGGCTCGGTGGCCGGCCACAGCCTGCTGCCGCGCTGGAGCACGCGCCGCTGGGGCGTGACGCTGGCGCTGCTGTGCACCGTCCTGGCGCTGTTCCTGCCGATGCACAGCCTGGAGCCGTTCCTGCTGATCCTCAGTTCGGTGTTCGTGCCGCTGTACGGCGTCATCCTCGGGCGGCTGGGCGGGCGTGGCGACGTCGCCTCGCTGGTCGGCGCGACGACGGTGAACCGGGGTGCGGTGGCGATCTGGGTACTGGGCGTGGCCACGTTCCACCTGCTGCCGCAGGTGTCGACACAGCTCGGTTCCGCGCTTCCTACGTTAGCGCTTACTTTCGTGCTGGCCCGCCTGTCGCGGTAGTCGGCGCGCGGTAACCGCTACACTGCCACCCATGGTTCCCCTGTCCGTCCTGGATCTCGCGCCCGTGCGCGAAGGCGACATGCCGGCCGACGCGCTGCGCAACACGCTGGACCTGGCGCAGCACTGCGAGCGCTGGGGCTACCGGCGCTACTGGCTGGCCGAGCATCACAACATGACCGGCATCGCCAGCGCGGCCACCTCGGTGGTGATCGGCTACGTGGCCGGGGGCACGCGCACGATGCGCGTCGGTGCCGGCGGCATCATGCTGCCCAACCATTCGCCGCTGGTGATCGCCGAACAGTTCGGCACGCTCGAGTCGCTCTATCCGGGGCGCATCGATCTCGGGCTCGGCCGCGCGCCGGGCACCGATCCGGTCACGTCGCGCGCGTTGCGGCGCGATCCGCATGTCGCCGATACGTTTCCCGACGACGTGCTGGAGCTGCAGGCGTTGCTCGGCCCGGTGCAGCCGGAGCAGCCGTACCGCGCAGTGCCGGGCGCCGGCTTGCATGTGCCGCTGTGGATCCTCGGCTCCAGCCTGTACGGCGCGCAGCTGGCCGCCGCGCTCGGGCTGCCGTACTCGTTCGCCTCGCACTTCGCGCCCGACGCACTGATGCCGGCGCTGCGGCTGTATCGCGAGAACTTCCGGCCTTCCGCCCAGCTCGAGCGGCCCTACGCGATGCCCGGCGTGAACGCGATCGTCGCCGACAGCGACGACGAGGCGCGCCGATTGTTCACCACGCTGCAGCAAAGCTTCACGCGGATGATCCGCGGCACGCGCGGCCAGATGCCCGCGCCGATCGACGACATCGAGGCGTTCTGGACGCCGGCCGAGAAGGCGCAGGTTTCGCGCATGCTCTCGTGCACGTTCGTGGGCTCGCCCGACACGGTGCGGCGCGAGCTGGAGGAGTTCGCCACGACCACCGGCGCCGACGAACTGATCGTGGCCGGACCGATCCACGATCACGCGGCGCGGCTGCGCTCCTACGAGCTGCTCGCCGGGATCGGGCACGACGCGACGCCCGACGCGGACGCGCCGCCGATTTGACAGGAACGCAGCCCCCCGCTACCTTTGCCACGTCTCATCGCGCCGATTTGAGGATCAGCTTGCGGGCGCGTAACAAGTACGGCTAAAGCGGCCAGGTGCGCGCCCCGATCGAGCCCGACCCGCCAGCAAGCCGGTCGGGTTTTTTGTTGCGGTGGCGACACCGCCGTCCATGCCGCGTTGAATCAGCCACTCCAGCCTTCGCTCCTTGCCAGGCCTTCGCCGGGTTCGGTGGGCATCGTCACGCCCCAACGCATGCGCTTCGACGCACCGCTGGTGCTGCACAGCGGCGCGTCGCTCGCCGGCTACGAGCTGGTCTACGAGACCTACGGCACGCTGAACGCCGAGCGCTCGAACGCGGTGCTGGTGTGCCATGCGCTGAACGCGGGGCATCACGTGGCCGGCACCTACGCCGACGATCCGGCCAACCTGGGTTGGTGGGACAACATGGTCGGTCCGGGCAAGCCGGTGGATACCGACCGGTTCTTCGTCATCGGCGTGAACAACCTCGGCAGCTGTTTCGGCTCGACCGGACCGATGAGCACGAACCCGGCCACCGGCAAGCCCTATGGCCCGGAATTTCCGGTGGTGACGGTGGAAGACTGGGTGCACGCGCAGGCGCGGCTGGCCGATGCGCTGGGCATCGAGCGCTTTGCCGCGGTGATGGGCGGCAGCCTCGGCGGCATGCAGGCGCTCGCGTGGACCTACCTCTATCCGCAGCGCGTCGCGCACTGCGCGGCGGTGGCCACCGCGCCCAAGCTCTCGGCACAGAACATCGCGTTCAACGAGGTGGCGCGCCGCGCCATCATCACCGATCCGGATTTCCACGGCGGGCGCTTCTACGAGCACGGCGTGGTGCCGGCGCGCGGGCTTCAGGTGGCGCGCATGATCGGGCACATCACCTACCTGTCCGACGACGTGATGGCCGAGAAGTTCGGCCGCGCGCTGCGCCGGCACGCGAGCGACGCGGCGTTGCCGGGAAGCTACCGCTTCACCTTCGACGTGGAGTTCGAGATCGAGTCGTACCTGCGCTACCAGGGCGAGAAGTTCTCCGCGTACTTCGACGCGAACACCTACCTGCTGATCACGCGTGCGCTCGACTACTACGACCCGGCGCTGCCGTACGACGGCGATCTCGCGCGCGCACTGGCGCCCGCGCTGGCGGATTTCCTGCTCGTTTCGTTCACGACCGACTGGCGCTTTGCACCCGAGCGCAGCCGCGAGATCGTCGAGGCGCTGCTCGCCAACGGCCGGCGCGTCACGTACGCCGAGGTCGATGCACCGCACGGCCACGACGCGTTCCTGCTCGACGATCCGCAGTACCTGGCAGTGATGCGCAACTGGTTCGATCGCGTGGACGCGCGGGTGCGTGCCGATGCGGCGCGATTGCCGGCCGGCCAGGCGACGGAGGCGCGATGAAGCAGGTGCTGCCGGCACCCGGGGCGCACGGCGCACCCGGCCTCACGGGCAGGTCCAACGGGCTGCGCCCCGACCTCGCGCTGATTGCCGACTGGATCGCGCCGAACGCGCGCGTGCTCGATCTGGCCTGCGGCGATGGCGCGCTGGTTGCGCACCTGCAGTCGGCCAAGGGCTGCCACGGCTACGGCGTCGAGATCAACGACGCGCAACTGCTGGCGTGCATGCGCGCCGGTGTCGACGTGATCCAGCAGGACATCGAGGCCGGGCTGGGCATGTTTCGCGCGCTGTCGTTCGACGTGGTGGTGCTGTCGATGGCGATCCAGATGACGCACCAGACCGAACGCGTGCTGCGCGAGATGAGCGCGGTCGGGCGCGAAGGCATCGTGTCGTTTCCGAACTTCGGCCACTGGTACCACGCGTGGTCGATCCTGCGCGGACGCATGCCGATGTCGCGCGAGATGCCCTACGAGTGGTACAACACGCCGAACCTGCATCTGGCCACGGTGCGCGATTTCGAAGAGTTTCTCGGGCGGCTCGGTCTGGTGATCACTGCGCGCGCCTTC
>CAZBTE010000262.1:0-3681 GCA_964494665.1 uncultured Limnobacter sp. | reverse complement strand
GAAGCCGTAGACCATGAAGCCGATGATCGCCACCAGCGACAGGAAGTGGAACCAGAAGCGCCGCGCCAGCTGCCCGGCCGTGGCGCCCAGGCGAAGCTCCACGCTCGCCGAGTGATACTTGCGGGCGTCGATCTCCACCATCAGGAACAGCGACAGGTAGTACAGGCAGGTGGGGATCACCGCCATGCGCAGCACGTCGAGATACGAGATCTTGAGGAACTCGGCGATCAGGAACGCGGCCGCACCGAGCACCGGCGGCGAGATGATCGCGCCCAGCCCGCCCGCGGCCAGCAGGCCGCCCGCGGCGTTGCGCTCGTAGCCGGCCTTCTCCAGCATCGGCCAGGCCACCGTGCCGATCGTCACGGTGGTCGCCACCCCCGAGCCCGACGGGCCGCCCAGCAGGAACGACGACAGCACCACGGTGCGGCCCGCACCGGAGCGCTTTCCGCCCATCAGCGCGAAACTGAAGTCGAGGAAGAACTTGCCGGCGCCCGAGTGCTGGAGGAATGCGCCGAAGATCGTGAACATGATGATCAGCGTCGCCGAGACGTCGATCGCGGTTCCGAAGATCCCCTCCAGCGACATGTACATCACGCCGATCATGCTGTCGAGGTCGTAGCCGCGGTGCGCCCAGTGCCCCGGCAGCCAGGGGCCGAGGAACGCGTAGGCGCCGAACAGCAGCACCACCGCGGGCATGATCCAGCCGGTGGTGCGCCGTGCCGCCTCGAGCACCAGCAACACGAAGATCACGCCGAGCCAGACGTCGAGCCGGTTCGGCATGGTGCTGCGGTCCCAGAAATCGTCGCCGCCCCAGAGCATGTACGCGATCGTCGCCACGCCCAGCAGCGCGAGCACCACGTCGTACCACATCAGCCGGTTGCGCAGGCGCGCAGTCGCCGGATAGATCAGGAACACCAGCAGCAGCATGAAGCCGACGTGCACCGGCCGCAGCGTCAGCGTCGGCACGATCGACACCGCCGCATACAGGTGGAACAGCGACATCGACACCAGCAGCGTGGTGACCAGCGCCTGGAGCACGCCGCCGAAGCGGCTCGCCGCGCCTTCCTCCTCCTCGACGAAACGCTCGGCGGCGCGCAGGCGCTCGTCGCTGACGTGGCCGGTTACCGCGGGATCGTCAGGCGTGGACATCGAATCGATCGTCGGTGCCGGCGCGGCGGCTCTTCATGCCAGGGTCGGAGAGGGTCGCCGCGCACGTGCCCCGAACCGCTTCGAGGCACGCGCGCGACCGGGAAGCGCCCGGCGCTTGCCGGGCGTGCCGCATCAGTTGGAGAACTTCACCCCGCGCTCTTCGAAGTACTTGCGCGCGCCCGGGTGGAACGGGATCGGCGAACCCGATGCCTGCGATTCCAGCTTGATGTTCTGCGCCTCGCGGTGCACGGCGACCAGCTCGTCCTTCTTCTCCATAAGCGTCTTGACGATGGTGTAGGCCATCTCGTTGCTCATCTTGCTGTCGGCCACCAGCAGGTTCCACACGTCGAGGTTCTTCACGTCGGCGGTCTGCCCCTTGTAGGTGTTGGCGGGCGTCTTGCCCTGCACGTACAGCGGCCCCCACTTCTTGTTCATCGCGTCGGCATACTGCGCGTGATCGAGCAGCTTGATGGTGATGCCGGGCGTGGTCGCCAGGTCGGTGATGGCCGCGGTCGGCAGCCCACCGACCCAGATCAGGCCGTCGATCTTGCGGTCCTTGATCGCGTTGACACCCTCGGCGACCGACAGGCGCTCGCGCTGCACGTCCTTGTCGACGCCGGCTGCTTCGAGCAGGCGCAGCGACATCACCTCGGTGCCGCTGTTCGGCTCGCCGGTCGAGATGCGCTTGCCCTTCAGGTCGGTGACCGACTTGATGCCGCTCGCCTCGGTGGTGACCACGTGCATCTTGTTCGGGTACAGCACCATCAGGGTGCGCGCCTCGACCTTGCGGTCCTTGAACTTCGCCATGCCGCTGACTGCGTCCCAGGCCGCGTCGGCCATCGTGAAGCCGATGTCTTGCTTGCCCTGGCCGATCAGTTGCAGGTTGGCCACCGACGCGCCGGTGACCTCGGCCGTCGCTTCCCATCCAGGTACGTGCTTCGACAGGACCGCCGCCATGCCGCCGCCCATCGGATAGTAGACGCCCCCGGTTCCGCCGGTGCCGATCGAAAGACGGGTGGTTTGCGCGGACGCGATGGTCGCCACGCCGAGCGCGGTGGCCACCAGAAGCGCTTTCACGGAAGTTTTCACTGATCTTGCTCCATTGTTGTGTGCGGATGGGACGATGATACGGCGCGCGCCAGTGTAAGACGCTCGCCGGAGCTCCGCGCTCAGGGAATCCCCGGACGCGCGCGCGGGCGCGCCCGGTATAATCCCGCGGTCAACAGCCCAGTCCGGCCCGGCGCAGCAGCAGCGCGCAGGGTCGACCAGATGAACGCAACCGAGCCTCGATGGCGTCGTCACGACGCCGTGTACCCCTTGCCTGATCGCGCCGGGCGCATCGCCTGATGGAAATCGCGATCCTGCTGGCACTGATCCTCCTGAACGGCCTGCTCGCAATGGCCGAAATCGCGCTGGTCACTGCCCGGAAAGCGCGCTTGCAGAAGCTCGTCGACGAAGGCGACCGCTCGGCGGTGGTCGCGCTCGCGCTCGGCGCGGACCCCAACCGCTTCCTGTCCACGATCCAGATCGGCATCACGTCGATCGGCATCCTGAACGGCATCTTCGGCGAAGCGGCGCTGGCGGCGCCGTTCGCCGACTGGCTCGAGACCTTCGGGGCGCAGCAGCCCTGGTCGGACTACGCCGCCACCGCGCTGGTGGTGGTGGTGGTCACCTACGTGTCGATCGTCGTCGGCGAGCTGGTGCCCAAGCGGCTCGGCCAGATCAACCCGGAAGGCATCGCGCGCCTGGTGGCGCGCCCGATGACGCTGCTCGCGACACTCTCCAAGCCGTTCGTGCGCCTGCTGTCGGTGTCCACCGAGCTGGTGCTGCGCGCACTGGGCGCGCGCAGCGGCCGTTCCCCGTCGGTGACCGAAGAGGAGATCCACGCGCTGCTGGCCGAGGGGTCCGAATCCGGCGTCATCGAGCAGTCCGAGCACGCAATGGTGCGCAACGTGTTCCGGCTCGACGATCGCCAGATCTCCTCGCTGATGGTCCCGCGCGCCGACATCGTGTGGCTCGACGTCGAGGACCCGACGCCGGTGAACCTGGCCAAGGTCGCCGACACGGCGCATTCGCGCTTTCCGGTCTGTCGCAACGGCCTGCACGAGGTGCTCGGCTTCGTGCACACCAAGCAGTTGCTGGCGCAGTCGCTGCGCGGCGCGCAGATCGACCTGACCGAGGGCCTGCAGGAGATGCTCTACGTGCCGGAGACGCTCACCGGCATGGAACTGCTGGAGAACTTCCGCACGTCGAACACGCAGATCGCGCTGGTGATCGACGAGTACGGCGAAATCCAGGGCCTGATCACGCTGCAGGACCTGCTGGAGGCCATCACCGGCGAGTTCGCCACCGGCGACGCCGCCGACAGCTGGGCGTACCAGCGCGACGACGGGTCGTGGCTGCTCGACGGCCTGATTCCGATTCCGGAGCTCAAGGACACGCTCGACCTGCGCACCCTGCCCGACGAGGAGCGCGAGCGCTACCAGGCGCTGAGCGGGATGCTGATGCTGATGCTCGGGCGCATGCCGCAGA
>CAZBTE010000261.1:0-3707 GCA_964494665.1 uncultured Limnobacter sp. | reverse complement strand
ACGCCGAGCCCGTCGCGGCACCAGTCGAACAGCGTCTCGCCGACCGCCTCGCCTGCGCTCATGATCGCGCGCAACGCCAGCGCGCGATTGCGGCGCGGCTCGGGCGCGTGCTTCATCAGCATCTTCAGCGCGGTGGGGAACAGGAAGGTGTTCGTGACGCGATGCCGCTCGAAGATCTCGAGGGCACGTTCCGGTGCGAAGCGGCCGCGCTGCGCGACGATCGGCCGGCCGAAGTACAGCGTGGGCAGCAGCGCGTCCATCAGCCCTCCGGTCCAGGCCCAGTCGGCCGGCGACCAGAACACGTCGCGCGGGCGCGGGAACCAGTTCTGCGAGGCGACGAAGCCGCTCAGGTTGCCGATCAGCGCGCGATGCGGGATCAGCGCGCCCTTGGGCGGCCCGGTGGTGCCGCTGGTGTAGATCAGCACCGCCGGATCGTCGGCCAGCGTGTCGACAGGCGGGAAGCGGTCGCGGGCACGCGCGAGCAGGGCGCCGTAGTCGTGCTCGCCGGACTCGAGCGCCGGCCGCTCGCCGCCGGCAGGTACCACGACGACGTGGCGCAACGCCGCCGTACGAGCGCTGCGCAGGCCGGCGACGTTCTCCGCGTCGACGATCGCCGCGACGGCCTCGCTGTTCTCCAGCCGGTATTGCAGCGCCTCGGGGCCGAACAGCATCGACAGGGGCATGGCGACCGCACCGAGCCGATAGGTTGCCAGATGGGCGACGGCGGTCTCGGGGCGTTGCGGCAGCACGATCGCGATCCTGTCGCCGCGGCGTACCCCGAGCGCGGCCAGCGCGGCGGCCAGGCGGTTGGCGTCCTCGTGCAACCGGCGGTAGGCGATGCGCTCGACGCGGCCGTCGCCATGGTCGACGACGATCGCGGTGCGCCGCGGCTCGCGCGCCCAGCGTGTGCAGCACGCCTCGGCGATGTTGAAGTGCTCCGGAACGAGCCAGCGGAACTGCCCGTGAAGCGCGTCGTAGTCGTCGCGTGCTGCAATTCGCATGGCCGGTCTCCCGAGTTTCTATAATGTGGGTCAGGAGTGCACATTTTGCCCATTTCCGCCGCACCGTCGTCTTTCCCCGGTGGCCTGAACGCCGATCTGCACTGCCATTCGCAGGTTTCGGACGGCACGCTGGCGCCCGAAGAGCTCGCGCGGCGCGCGCACGCGAATGGCGTGCAGCTCTTTTCGCTGACCGACCACGACGAGCTCGACGGCCTGGGCCGGGCGCGCAGCGCGGCCGGTGCACTGGGGATCGTGTTCATAGACGGCGTCGAGATTTCGGTGACCTGGGGCGGCGAGACGATCCACGTGGTCGGGCTGCGCATCGACCCGGCCAACGAGGCGCTACGCGCCGGACTCGCCGCCACGCGCGACGGGCGCGACGCGCGCGCCCGCGAGATGAGCGATTCGCTCGCTCGGGCCGGCGTGCCTGACGCCTACGCCGGTGCGCTGAAGTACGTCGCCAATCCGGCCATGGTGGGGCGCACGCACTTCGCCCGCTACATCGTCGAGCGTGGCCTGTGCCGTGACGTGCGCGATGTGTTCCAGCGTTTCCTGTCGGAGGGAAAACCAGGGTTCGTCCCGCATCGCTGGGCGCGGCTCGCCGATGCCGTGGGCTGGATTCGAGATGCCGGGGGCATCGCGGTACTCGCGCATCCCGGGCGCTACCGCCTCGACGACACGGCGTTGTGGTCGCTGATCGCCGATTTTCGGGCAGCCGGCGGCGAGGGCATCGAAGTGGTGTGCGGCTCGCACACGCCCGAGCAGTACCGGCGCTTTGCGCAGATTGCCCACGAATCGGGCCTGCGCGCCTCGCGCGGATCGGACTTCCACGGACCCGGCGAGAGCCGTGCCGAACTGGGCGCGCTGCCGCCGCTGCCCGCGTCGCTGGTGCCGGTCTGGCAGGATTGGCCCGAAGCCGCGCGGGCGCTGTCGAGCGCGCGCCGGATGTCGGGCGGTGCGGCATTGCCGGCCGCGGCGCGCGCATGACGCAGCGCTTCACGCTGCACCCCGCCAATCCCCAGGCGCGCCTGCTGAGACAGGCCGCCGAAGTGCTCGGTGCGGGCGGGCTGGTGGCCATGCCCACCGATGCCTGTTACGTGCTGGCGTGCCGCCTCGGCGACAAGGATGCGGTCGAGCGGCTGCGGGCGATCCGCGGGCTCGACGTGCGCCACCTGCTCACGCTGATGTGCCGCGACCTATCCGAACTGTCGACCTACGCGATGGTGGGCAGCCGGCAGTACCGCTTCCTCAAGGAGTGGACGCCCGGCCCCTACACGTTCGTGCTCGATGCCACCAAGGAGGTGCCGCGCCGGCTGTGGCATCCGTCGCGGCGCACGATCGGACTGCGCGTTCCCGATGCACGCGTCGCGCAGGGCCTGCTCGAGATGCACGGCGAACCGGTACTTTGCTCCAGCCTGATCCTGCCGGGCGAAGACGATCCGCTCAACGAGGCCGACGAGATCGTGGCGCGACTGGCGCGACGCATCGACCTGGTGCTCGATGCCGGCGGACAGGGATTCGTGCCGACCACCGTGGTCGACCTCACCGGCGACGAGCCGGTGGTGGTGCGCGTGGGCTGCGGAAGCATTCGCGGAATGGTGGCGCGCGAGAACGAGACGTCGGTGCTGAGGGTGCGCTTCTAGGCGCAGGCCGGCTGCTACAATCGTCGCCATGGAATTGAGCCTGCCGCAGCTGATCGCGGTCTATGCGATCCCGGTGATTCTCGCGATCACGCTGCACGAGGCGGCCCACGCTTTCGTCGCTGCGCGTCTTGGCGACCGCACCGCGCAATTGCAGGGCCGAGTCACCCTCAACCCGCTCCGTCACGTCGATCCGGTCGGCACGTTGCTCGTGCCTGCGCTGATCCTGCTCGCGAGCAAGTCGATGGGTGCCGGTGGCCTGCTGTTCGGCTGGGCCAGGCCGGTGCCGATCGTGCCGTCGAACCTGGGTTCGCCACGACGCGACATGGGGCTGGTCGCGGCGGCAGGGCCGGGCGCGAACCTCGCGATGGCGCTCGGGTGGGCGCTCGCGCTGAAGCTGATGGTGGTATTCGGCAGCGATGGCGAGTTCTTTCCGCGCATGGCGATCGCGGGCATCTTCGTGAATCTCGCGCTCGCGGTGCTCAACCTGATGCCGGTTCCGCCGCTGGATGGCGGACGCATCCTCACCAGCCTGCTGCCGTATCGGCTTGCAGGGCCGTTTTCGCGCCTGGAGCCCTACGGCCTGTTCATCCTGCTGGGCCTGCTGGCCACCGGCATGCTCGGCTCGATCGTCGGGCCGCTGATCGATGTCGGGGTCGGCGTGCTCGCGGCGCTCTTCTCGCTGTCCGATTGAACATGTTCACCGAACGAGTGGTATCCGGCATGCGCCCGACCGGGGCGCTGCACCTGGGGCACTTTCACGGCGCGCTGAAGAACTGGGTGCGGCTGCAGTCCGAGCACCCGTGCCTGTTCTTCGTCGCCGACTGGCACGCGCTCACCACGCACTACGACTCGCCCGACGTGATCGGTGACAACGTCTGGGACATGGTGATCGACTGGCTGGCCGCAGGCATCGATCCGCACAAGTCGACGCTGTTCATCCAGTCGCGCGTGCCCGAGCACGCCGAGCTGCACCTGCTGCTGTCGATGATGACGCCGCTCGGCTGGCTCGAGCGCGTGCCGACCTGGAAGGAGCAGCAGGAGAAGATCGAGGGCCGCGACCTGT
>CAZBTE010000260.1:0-3723 GCA_964494665.1 uncultured Limnobacter sp. | reverse complement strand
CGTCGACGTCCTTGCCGCCGGGTGCGGAGATGATCACCTTCTTCGCGCCGCCCTTCAGGTGCGCCGACGCCTTCTCCTTGCTGGTGAAGAAACCGGTGCACTCGAGCACCACGTCGACGCCCAGTTGCCCCCACGGCAACTCGGCCGGGTTGCGGTTCGACAGCACCTTGACGCGATCGCCGTTCACCACGATCGCGTCGCCGTCCACCGACACGGTGCCGGGGAAGCGGCCGTGCGCGGTGTCGTACTGCGTGAGGTGCGCGTTGATCTTCGAATCGCCGAGATCGTTGATCGCGACGATTTCGATCGGATGCTTCTTGCCGCCCTCGTAGTGGGCGCGGAGGATGTTGCGGCCGATGCGGCCGTATCCGTTGATCGCTACTCGAATGGTCATGACGGTTCCAGCAGGGTTGAATGCTTTGGGCGTACGGTGCGCAGCGTGCGGTCTTCAGCCGCGCTCGGCGCGCCGGCGCAGCGCTTCGCGCACGGTGTCGGCGACGTTCTCGGCGGTGAATCCGAAGTGGCGGAACAACACCCCGGCCGGCGCCGACTCGCCGAACGTGTCGATGCCCACCACGGCGTCGCAACCGTATTTCCACCAGCCGTCGGTCACGCCCGCCTCGACGGCGATGCGCGGCAGGTGCGCGGGCAACACGTAGCTGCGGTAGGAGGCGTCCTGGCGGTCGAACACGGTGGTCGACGGCATCGACACCACGCGCACCGCGATGCCGTCGGCCGCCAGCAGATCGCGCGCGGCCATCGCCAGCGATACCTCCGAACCGGTGGCGACGATCGCGGCGTCCGCCTCCTCGGCGTCGCGCAGGATGTAGGCGCCGCGCGCGATCGCGTCGATCTGGCGCGCCGAGCGTGTGACGAACGGCACCGCCTGGCGCGAGAACAGCAGCGTGCTCGGCCCGTCGCCACGCGCGATCGCGGCGCCCCAGGCCACCGCGGATTCGACCGGATCGCAGGGGCGCCACACGTCGAGGTGGGGAATCAGCCGCAGCGACGCGGTGTGCTCGACGGCCTGGTGGGTCGGTCCGTCCTCGCCCAGTCCGATGGAGTCGTGCGTGAAGACGAAGATCACGCGCTGCCGCATCAGCGCGGCCATGCGCAGCGCATTGCGCGAGTAATCGGAGAACGTGAGGAAGGTGCCGCCGTAGGGCACGAAGCCGCCGTGCAGCGCCATGCCGTTGAGCAGTGCGCTCATGCCGAACTCGCGCACGCCGAAGTTGATGTGCCGCCCCGGCACGAAGCCGTCGCCGGTGCGCAGCGTGCCGCAGCCCTTGAAATCGGTGAGGTTGCTGCCGGTGAGGTCGGCCGAGCCGCCGATCAGCTCCGGCAGCGCCGGGCCGAAGTGGTTCAGCGCGTTCTGCGAGGCCTTGCGCGTGGCGATCGTCTCGGCGCGCGCGAGCGCCTCCTCGAGGGCGGCATCGAAGGCCTCGTCGTAGGCCGCCGGCAGCTCGCCGCGCATGCGGCGCTCGAACTCGTGCGCCTCGGCCGGGTGGCGCTCGCTGTAACGCTCGAACATGGCACGCCATTCGGCCTCCAGGCGGGCGCCGCGCTCGCGCGCGTCCCACGCGGCGCGAACCTCCTGCGGCACCTCGAACGGCGCGCTGTCCCAGCCGAGCGCCGCACGGGTGGCGGAGATCTCGTCCTTGCCGAGCGGTTCGCCGTGCGCCTTCGCGCTGTTGGCCCGGCCCGGCGAACCCTTGCCGATGACGGTGCGACACTGGATCAGCGTGGGGGCGAAAACGCCGTCGCGGCCCTCGCGCCCCCATTGGCGCGCCAGCGCGATCGCCCGCTCGAGCGCTGCCACGTCGTGACCGTCGATATCGGGGATCACGTGCCAGCCGTAGGCCTGGAAGCGGCGCACCGTGTCGTCGCGGAACCAGTGGCGGACTTCGCCGTCGATCGAGATGCCGTTGTCGTCGTAGAGCACGACCAGCTTCGACAGCTGCAGCACGCCGGCCAGCGAGCACGCCTCGTGCGAAATGCCTTCCATCAGGCAACCGTCGCCGGCGAATGCCCACGTGAAGTGATCGACGATCGGGAAGCCGTCGCGGTTGAAGCGCGCCGCGAGCAGGCGTTCGGCCAACGCCATGCCGGTCGCATTCGCCAGGCCCTGGCCGAGCGGGCCGGTGGTCGTCTCCACGCCGGGGGTGACGCCGACCTCGGGATGGCCCGGCGTCTTCGAATGCATCTGCCGGAAGTTGCGCAGCTCCTCGATCGGCAGGTCGTAGCCGGTCAGGTGCAGCAGCGAATACAGCAGCATCGAGCCGTGCCCGTTGGACAGCACGAAACGGTCGCGATCGGCCCAGTGCGGATTGGCCGGGTTGTGGCGCAGGTGCCCCGACCACAGTGCCACCGCGATTTCGGCCATGCCCATCGGCATGCCCGGGTGGCCCGAATTGGCCTGCTGGACAGCGTCCATCGACAGCGCGCGGATCGCGTCGGCCATCTTCTTCGGAGCGACCGCCGGATGCGAAGCCGGCGCGTCGCGATCGGCGGCGCCAGCAGCGGCTTGCGCGGTGTGTCCCAGGAGAGCCTCCATTGCATTCCTCGCAGCTCGAAATCACCGCGGGCGGCCCGTTCGGTCGCGCGGCGTGTCGCTGATTCGGCTGGTTCGCCGCCAGCAGAAGGATTCTAACAAATCAGCTAATCGGATCTGGAAACGAACGTCACCGTTCCTATATAATGACGGGCTTCATGTCGGATCCGCAGCGCGGTTCCGCAGCTTTCCACTGATCTGGATCCCCCCGCGAAAGACCAAGGGGATGCTCAGGTAACTGGTTGAACAGGTCGGCGCAAGCCGGTCTGAACCGATCGGGTCCGGCCGTGCCACCGTGCGCTGCCGGGCACTTGGGGTCTTCAAATCCAGGAGCCACGCCCGCCGGGCGAGGCTCCGCAGATGGTCCACTCCGGCGACGGGTAGGGACTGGGTTGGAACGGAATGCAGGGATTGCATCTCACCGCTGATCTGTACGGCTGCCAATGCAGCCAATCGTTGCTCGTCGATGCTTCCAGGCTCGAGGCGTTGTGCCGCGGTGCCGTCGAAGCCGCCGGCCTTACGGTGGTCGACGAGAAGTTCTTCACCTTCCCCGACTACCAGGGCGAGCCCGGCGGCGTGACCGGCGCGGTGCTGCTGGCCGAATCGCACCTGGCGCTGCATACCTGGCCCGAACGCGCGGGCGTCACGCTCGACGTGTACGTGTGCAATTTCTCGACCGACAATTCCGGCCGGGCCGAGAAGCTGCTCGACGACCTGATCGTCGCGTTCGCGCCGCGCCAGCAGAACACCAACCGCATCCTGCGCGGCTCCGAGGACCCGGACTCGCAGTCGGGCGAGCTTTTGCTCGAATGGCTCAACCCGGCCAGCGCCTTCGGCTTCGCCGCCACGCGGCGCATCGAGACGGTGCGCACGCCTTACCAGACGCTCGAGGTGTTCGATACGCCGCAGTGGGGCCGGCTGTTCCGCCTCGACGGCTGCTACATGACGTCGGAGCGCGACGAGTTCTTCTATCACGAGCCGATCGTGCAGCCGGCCGCGATCGCACACCCGGCGCCGCGGTCCGCACTGGTGATCGGCGGCGCCGACGGCGGCTCGAGCGAGGAGCAGCCCAAGCATCCCACCGTGTCGCGCGTGGTCATGGCCGTGCTCGCCGCCGCGGTGGTGCGCGTGGCGCGCCAGCACCTGGGCAAGGTGCATCGGGGCGTGCTGGA
>CAZBTE010000259.1:0-3724 GCA_964494665.1 uncultured Limnobacter sp. | reverse complement strand
TCGGCGCAGATGGTCGCGCTGGGCATCGTCTTCAACACGCTGTCGGGCGGCGCGATCTCGCTGCAGCAGGGAATCGTGCTCGGCGCCGGCGTGGTGATGGTGTACACGCTGTTCGGCGGCATGTGGTCGGTCGCGTTCACCGACCTGTTCCAGACCGTCATCATCGTCCTCGGCCTGCTCTACATCGCTTGGCTGCTCGGCGGGATGGCCGGCGGCTTCGGCACCGTGATCAGCGCCGCCGCCAGCGAAGGCAAGCTCGAGTTCTGGCCGAAGGCCACGCTGAAGGACTGGATCGCCTTCATCGCCGCGTGGGCGACGATGGCGATCGGCTCCATCGCCCAGCAGGACGTGTTCCAGCGGGTCACTTCGGCGAAGGACGAGAACACGGCGGTACGCGGCACGCTGCTCGGCGGCGCGTTCTACCTGATCTTCGCGTTCGTGCCGATGTTCATCGCGGTTTCCGCGCTGCTGATCGAGCCCGACAAGGTGCGCGCGGTGCTGGCCGACGACAGTCTCGACTTCCAGCTGATCCTGCCGCAACTGATCCTCTCGCAGACGCCGCTGTTCGCGCAGGTGATGTTCTTCGGCGCGCTGCTCTCGGCGATCCTGTCCACCGCCAGCGGCGCGTTGCTCGCGCCGACTGCGGTATTCACCGAGAACGTTCTGCGCCCGATGCTGGGCGGGCGCGTCGGCGACAAGCAGATGCTGCTGATGCTGCGCATGGTGCTGGTGATCTTTGCGCTGTGCGTGATGCTGTTTGCGCTCGAGAGCGAGTCGTCGATGTTCCAGATGGTGCAGAACGCCTACAAGGTCACGCTGGTGGCGGCCTTCACCCCGCTCGCCTTCGGCCTGTTCTGGCGCCGCGCCACGCCCCAGGGCGCGATGATGTCGATCGTGCTCGGTTTGACTGCGTGGGGCATCATGGAGGCGGCCGCGCCCGATGCGCTGATTCCGCCCCAGCTCGTGGGTCTGGGCGCGGCGATCTTCGGCATGGTCGCCGGCTCGCTCGCGCCGCAGGTGGCCGGCGGCCCCGGGCACCCGGACGCGGTCAGCGGGCCGCGAGCACGCTGAAGTCGTCGGCGAAGCCGCGCAGACGTTCGACCAGGCGCTCCTGCTGCGCGGGTGCGGCGCGCCGCAGCAGAGCCGCCGACAGCGCGTCGCCGGCCGCCGTGGAGCGCGCGATCGCCGCGCCGCGCTGCGGATCGGCGGTGCGCCACAGCCCGGCCAGCACGTCGCGACACCAGCGCTCGGCAACCTCGGGCGGCGGCCTCTCGCGCACGATGCGCGCGAGCACGGCAAGCACCGCCTGCTGGCGCGCTTCACGCTCGGCCAGCCAGTCGGACTCGCTCGCCGGCAGCTCGCTTGCAAGCGCACGGATCTCCTGCTCCTCGCGTGCCGGCACGTCGCCGAAGAAGAAGCGCGCGCGCTTCAGGACCCGCTCGGCACGCGCGGCCTCGCGCTCGCGCACTCCTTCGGGCAGCAACTCGTCGCGCAACTCGCGGTTGGAGCGCTCGAAGCGGCGAGCCAACCGGTCGAGTTGCGCCGGTTGCAGCGTCAACGCGAGTGCGGCGAGGTCGGGTGCCGCACGTTCGGCGATTGGCGTCCAGGCTGCCAACACTTGTGCGCGCCAGCGGCCGATGTCGTCGACGTCGACGGCGCCGCCTGCCAGTTGCAGCTGCACGGACGCGAGGAACGCGGTGTACTCGGGCAGCTGCGTCTGCCGGTGCCAGCGGTGCAACGCTTCCAGCCGCGCCGAAACGAGCTCGCGCTGCCCGGCATCGAGGCCCAGGTGCCGGTCGATCTGCCAGCCCAGCCACAGCGGCATCGCGCCGTAGCCCAGGCGCACCGACGAGCATGCGCCCACCAGCAGACAGACGGCGACCAGCGCAAGCAGGATGCGCGTCAGACGCGTGATAAGCTTTTCGGTCGGCACTCGGAAATCCGCGTCCAAGTTACTGAATCAGAAAGGAAAAACTAGAAAATGAACGTCGTCATCCTCGCGGCCGGGATGGGCAAGCGCATGCGTTCCGACCTGCCGAAAGTGCTGCATCCGCTCGCGGGAAAGCCCCTGCTGCAGCACGTGATCGACCGTGCCCGCAGTGTAGCGCCCGGGCGCATCGTCGTGGTTTACGGGCACGGCGGCGAGGCCGTGCCGCGCACTGTCGCGGGCGACGACCTGCATTGGGCGCTGCAGGAGCCGCAGCTCGGCACGGGTCACGCGGTGATGCAGGCACTGCCCCACCTGGAACGCGACGTTCCCACGCTGGTGCTCTACGGCGACGTGCCGCTCACCACGCGCGAGACGCTGGAGCGGCTGCTCGATGCGGCAGGCGACGGCAAGCTGGGACTGCTCACGGTGGAACTGCCCGACCCCGCCGGCTACGGGCGGATCGTGCGCGAAGGCGAACGCATCGTGCGCGTGGTCGAGCACAAGGACGCCGACGCGGCCACCCGCGCCATCGCCGAGATCAATACCGGCATCCTGGTGGCGCCCACCACGGCGCTGGTGCGCTGGCTGGGCGCGCTGCGCAACGACAACGCGCAAAAGGAGTACTACCTCACCGACATCGTCGCCGCTGCGGTGCAGGATGGTGTCTCCGTGGTATCGGCGCATCCGGACGCGATCTGGGAAACGCTCGGCGTGAACAGCAAGCGACAACTGGCCGAGCTCGAACGCATCTTCCAGGGCCGGCTGGCTGGCGACCTGATGGACGAAGGCGTCACGCTCGCGGATCCCGCGCGGCTCGACGTGCGCGGCGAACTGGTGTGCGGACGCGACGTGTCGATCGATGTCGGCTGCGTGTTCGAGGGAAGGGTGGTACTCGATGACGGCGCCGCGATCGGCGCCCACTGCGTGATCCGCGACAGCCGGATCGGCCCGGGTGCACAGGTGCTCCCGTTCACGCACGTCGAGCACGCGTCGATCGGTGCGCGCGCGCGCATCGGGCCCTACGCGCGCTTGCGCCCGGGTACCGAGCTCGGAGAAGAGACGCACGTGGGCAATTTCGTCGAGATGAAGAACACGCGCATGGCGGCAAAGTCGAAGGCCAACCACCTTGCGTACGTGGGCGACGCGGTGGTCGGCGAGCGCGTCAACATCGGCGCCGGCACGATCACCTGCAACTACGACGGCGCCAACAAGTACCAGACGGTGATCGAGGACGACGCGTTCATCGGCAGCGACACGCAGCTCGTGGCGCCGGTGCGCGTGGGCCGCGGCGCCACGCTGGGCGCCGGCACCACGCTGACGCGCGATGCGCCCGCGGACAAGCTCACCGTGTCGCGCGCACCGCAGGCGACGATCGAGAAGTGGAAACGGCCGACGAAGAAGGCGACCGTAAAGCCGTAGCCCGCCCGGGCCGGCGACAGCAAGGAGCAGCAGCATGTGTGGAATCGTCGGCGCGGTCGCGCAGCGAAACGTCGTGCCAATCCTGATCGAAGGGCTTCGCAAGCTCGAGTACCGGGGCTATGACTCGGCCGGCCTGGCGATCCTGAACGGCTCGCTCGAGCGCGTGCGCGCGGTCGGCCGCGTGGCCGAACTCGAGGCACGCGCACGCGAGGCGGGTGCCGACGCGTCCACCGGCATCGCGCACACGCGCTGGGCCACCCACGGCGGCGTCAACGAGAAGAATGCGCACCCGCACTATTCGGCCGGAGGCGGCAGCGAGGTGTCGGTGGTGCACAACGGCATCATCGAGAACCACGAGGCGCTGCGCACGCGCCT
>CAZBTE010000258.1:0-3745 GCA_964494665.1 uncultured Limnobacter sp. | reverse complement strand
GCTACCTGATCATCGACCAGACCGAGGCGATGACCACGATCGACGTCAACACCGGGGGCTACATCGGCGGACGCAACTTCGACGACACGATCTTCCGCACCAACCTGGAGGCCGCGCACGCGATTGCGCGCCAGCTGCGCGTGCGCAACCTCGGGGGCATCATCATCGTCGACTTCATCGACATGGCGAGCGGCGAGCACCGCGAGCAGGTGCTGCAGGAGCTGCGCAAGGCGCTGGCGCGCGACCGCACCAAGTCGAGCGTCAGCGGCTTCACGTCGCTCGGCCTGGTGGAGCTCACCCGCAAGCGCACGCGCGAATCGCTCGCGCACATGCTGCTCGAGTCGTGCCCTACCTGCGAGGGCAAGGGGCACGTGAAGACCGCGCGCACGGTCTGCTACGAGATCCTGCGCGAGATCCAGCGCGAGGCGCGCCAGTTCGACCCGAAGGAGTTCCGCATCGTCGCCTCGCAGGACGTGATCGACCTGTTCCTGGAGGAGGAAGCGCAGCCGCTCGCCGCGCTGGGCGACCTGATCGGGCGGCGCATCACGCTGCAGGTGGAGACGCTGTACCAGCAGGAACAGTACGACATCGTGCTGATGTAGACGTCGCTAGCGCGCCGTGTAGCCCCCGTCGACGACGTACTGCGATCCGGTGACGAAACTCGCGTCGTCGGAGAGCAGGAACAGCACCACCGCAGCGACTTCCCCGGACCGGCCGAGCCGGCCGGCCGGATGCAGCGCCACGAGCGCCTCGCGCATGCCTTCGGGCAGGTTGTCCAGCAACGGGGTGTCGATGTACCCCGGGTGCACCGAATTGACGCGGATGCCCTGCGGCGCGTACCCGACGGCAGCCGCCCGGGTCATGCCCACGATTCCGTGCTTGGCGGCGACGTACGGCGTTGCCAACGGCTCGCCGACGAGGCCGAGGATCGACGACATGTTGACGATCGAGCCGCCACCGGCCTGCAGCATCGCCGGGATCTGGAAGTGCATGCCGTAGAAGACCGAGTTCAGGTTGATGTCGATGAGCCGCCGGTACTGGGCGAGATCGATATTCTCGATCGGACCCTGCGGCCCGCCGATGCCGGCGTTGTTGAAGGCGAGCTGGAGCGAACCGAAACCGCTCACTGCGGCGTCGACGGCCGCCTTCACGTCGTCGGCCTTGCCGACATCGCCGGCGACCGCGATCGCGCGGCCACCTGCCCCGGTGATCTCGTCGGCCACCTTGCGCGCCCCGTCAATGGCCAGGTCGTTCACGACCACGCTGGCCCCCTCGGCGCCGAGCCGCACCGCCACCTCCTTGCCGATGCCCGACGCCGCGCCCGTCACCAGCGCGGTCTTGCCCTCGAACCTTCTCGCCGACATGGAACACCTCTCTTCGTTGGTCACACGAGATCGTCCCACGGCCGGCGCGAGGCTTACAGGCTCTTCGGGTGGCGCGAGCCGCAACCGGCCGCGCAGCACGCGCTACCATGACGCGTCAGGCGCAACCGGCGCCGGCACGCTCACATGAGCTTCGACGCGTCGACCGGCTTGCCGTCGGCCAGCGCGAGCCAGCCCTTGACGATCCGGTAGATGGTCCAGACCACCAACGCCAGGAACATCGGAAAACCGATCAGCACGATCATCAGCAGCCAGGACACGATCGCACCGGCCAGCGCGTACCAGAACGTCTTGATCTGCCATTCGAAGTGGCTGGCCACCCAGGTGCCCGCCACGTCGTCGCGCTTCAGGTAGTTGATGATGATCGCGGCAATCGCGGTGATTCCCACCAGGCACGACAGCGCGTAGAGCGCGTAGCAGATCGTGGCGAGGCGCTTCGCATCGCTGGTTCGTGCATCGTCGGCAACGGCATGGTCCATCGTCGATTCCTCCCGGTCTCGTCATGCGCGCATCGTGAGCGGCACCGGACCCATGGTAAGCGATCGTGCCATCGCGCGCGACGGTGGCCGGTCACGGCGCCCGGTTGCCGCGGCCGGTCAGGACTTCGCGCGCGGCACCCGCCCGAGCAGGTAGAACTCGGGATTGGGCATCATGCTCGACAGGTTGGCCATGCGGTTCGACAGCGCGAAGAACGCGGCGATCGCGCCGATGTCCCACGCGTCTTCGTCGCTGAAGCCGTGACGGCGCAGCTCGGCGAAGTCTTCCTCGTCGATCTCGCCCGAGCGCAGCGACACCTTCATCGCGAACGCGATCATCGCGCGCTGGCGCGGGGTCAGGTCGGCCTTGCGCCAGTTGGTCGCGAGCTGGTCGGCGATCAGCGGGTTCTTCTCGTAGATGCGCAGGATCGCGCCGTGCGCGACCACGCAATACAGGCAGTCGTTCGCCCCGCTGGTGGCCACGACGATCATCTCCTTCTCGCCCTTGGACAGCGCGTTCTCGCGCAGCATCAGCGCGTCGTGATAGGCGAAGAACGCGCGGAACTCGTCGGGCCGTCGCGCGAGCTTCACGAACACCGACGGCACGAAACCCGATTTCTCCTGCACCGCGAGAATGCGCTCGCGGATGTCGTCAGGCAGGTTCTCGAGCGTGGCCGACGGATAGCGGTCGACAGTCTGGGCCATGGTTTCTCCCTGATGGATCGGCTTGGCCACATCGTACACGGGCCGGCGCGGCGCGACCCGGCGCTTCGCTCACTGCGCGCCGTACTGGATCCGGTACAGGCGCGCGTACAGCGAATCGGCCGCCAGCAGCTCGGCGTGCGTGCCCTGCTCGACCACGCGCCCGCGCTCGAAGACCAGGATGCGGTCGGCGCGTTCGATCGTCGACAGGCGGTGCGCGATCACCAGCGTGGTGCGCCCGCGCATCGTGCGCTCGAGGGCCAGCTGAACATCGCGCTCGGTTTCGGAGTCCAGCGCCGAGGTGGCCTCGTCGAGCAGCAGCACCGGCGCGTCCTTGACGATCGCGCGCGCCAGCGCCAGCCTCTGGCGCTGGCCGCCCGACAGGCGCGTGCCGCGTTCACCCACCGACGCGTCGAGTCCTTCGGGCAACGCGCGCACCGTCGCATCGAGCATCGCCGCCTCGAGCGCGGCCCAGATGCGCGCGTCGTCGACGTCGGCTTCGGACCCAAATGCGACGTTGGCGCGGATGCTGTCGTTGAACAGCACCACGTCCTGGCTCACCAGCGCGAACTGGCGCCGCAGGTCGGCCAGCCTGAGCTCGGGCAATGGCACGCCGTCGATCGTGATGCGCCCGGCGCTCGGCTCGATGAAACGCGGCAGCAGGTTCATCAGCGTGGTCTTGCCCGCGCCCGAGGCGCCCACCAGCGCGACCACCTCGCCGGCGCGGATGCGGATGTCGATGTCGCGCAGCGCGTCGGCGGCGGCGCCCGGATAACGGAACGACACGTGCTCGAATGCGATGTCGCCGCGCGCGCGCTCGATGCGTTGCGTGCCTCGATCGTCCTCCTCGCCCTTGTCGAGCAGCGCGAACACCGATTCGGCCGCGGCCAGCCCGCGCTGCAGCTGCGCGTTGACGTCGGCCAGGTGCTTGAGCGGCGCGAGCAGCATCAGCATCGCGGTGATGAACGAGACGAAGCCGCCGACCGTGGTCTGGTTGTCCATCGACTGCATCAGCGCGATGGTGACCACGATCGCCACCGCCACCGCCGCACAGAGCTGGGTGATCGGCACCGTGGCGCTGCCGGCCACCGTCATGCGCATCGCGAACCCGCGCAGCTTCTCGACGGTGCGCTCGAACAGGCGGGCCTGCTCGTCGTAGCCGCCGAAGATCTTGATCACCTTGTA
>CAZBTE010000257.1:0-3749 GCA_964494665.1 uncultured Limnobacter sp. | reverse complement strand
CATGTCGCGCGACATCGAGCGCGGCTCGCAGGGCATCAGCAGCCTGATCTCGTACACGCTGTACAGCGTGCTGCCCACGCTGGTCGAGATCGTGCTGGTGATCGGTTACCTGGTGCTGAACTACGACGTCTCGTTCGCCACCATCGCGCTCGGCGCGGTGACGCTCTACATCGCCTATACGGTCAAGGTCACCGAGTGGCGCACGCAGTTCCGGCGCCAGGTGAACGAGCAGGATTCGCGCGCCAACACCAGGGCGATCGATGCGCTGATCAACTACGAGACGGTCAAGTACTTCGACAACGAGGCGTTCGAGGCGCAGCGCTACAACGAGAACCTGGTGGCACGGATGCGCGCGGCGATCCGCTCGCAGGCCTCGCTGTCGGTGCTCAACCTCGGGCAGAGCCTGATCATCGGCGTTGCGGTGACGCTGCTGGTGTGGCGCGCCACAGCGGGCGTGGTGGCCGGCACGATGAGCCTGGGCGACCTGGTGCTGGTCAACGCGTTCATGATCCAGCTGGCCGTTCCGCTGAACTTCTTCGGCGTGCTGTATCGCGAGATCAAGCAGGCGCTGACCGACATGGAGCGCATGTTCCGGCTGATGGGCGAGCAGCGCGAAGTCGCCGATGCACCGCACGCGCGGCCGCTGGGGCTGCGCAGTGGCGAGGCGCCGCGCATCCGCTTCGAGCGCGTGTCGTTCGCCTACGATCCGGCGCGTCCCATCCTGCACGACGTCGACTTCACGATGGAGCCGGGGACGACCACCGCCGTGGTGGGCGCCAGCGGCGCGGGCAAGTCGACGCTGGCGCGGCTGCTGTTCCGCTTCTACGACGTGGGCGCCGGGTGCATCACCATCGACGGCCAGGACCTGCGCGACGTGACGCAAGAGAGCCTGCGCGCGGTGATCGGCATCGTGCCGCAGGACACCGTGCTGTTCAACGACACCATCCGCTACAACATCGGCTACGGCCGCACCGAGGCTTCGCAGGCGCAGATCGAGGCGGCCGCGCGCGCGGCGCAACTGCACGATTTCGTGTCGGCCTTGCCCAGTGGCTACGACACCAGCGTCGGCGAGCGCGGACTGAAGCTCTCCGGCGGCGAGAAGCAGCGCGTGGCCATCGCGCGCACGCTGCTGAAGGACCCGCCGATCCTGATCCTCGACGAAGCTACCTCGGCGCTGGACAGCCGCAACGAGCAGGCCATCCAGGACGCGCTGCGCAGGGTCGCGCTGGACCGGACCACGCTGGTCATCGCGCACCGGCTGTCGACCGTTGTCGACGCGGACCAGATCCTCGTGATGGCGGGCGGGCGCATCGTGGAGCGCGGTGACCACGACACGCTGCTGCGACTCGGCGGCGAGTACGCGCGACTGTGGGAGATGCAGCAGGCCGACGACGGATCACCACGATCGTCGAAGTCACCGCAGCCGCTGGCTCACCCGGGAACGCCCGACGCCGCGCCGGAGAGCGAAGTGTCTGCCGACGGCCACGGCCGCGACGACACGCCGCTCAACGAGAGGGCTTGACCGGAACGTTGATGCCGCCGCGTGGCATCGCGGGCTTGATCTGCCGCGTGCCGCCCGGCAGCATGCGGCCCGGCCGCGACCCGGGCGAGGGCCGCAGCCCTTCGGGCGCCTGCCACTGCGGGCGCGACGGCCTGTCCACGCTCGGGGGAGGCGGGCGCACGCTCGGGGGCACGACGACCGGACGATTCCGCTGATGCCACGACGGCGGGTAGTGTCGATGGGAACCGTAGTGCCACGACAGCCCCAGGCTGAACGGCACCCACGGATACCACCCGTACGGGGTCCATGGGTACCAGCCGAAGTCGTGCACGATCGTCACCGGCGGGTAATAGACGACACCGGCGCCGGCTGCGGCGGCGATCGCGGTCGGATCGCTGGCGGCCGATGCGGAGGCCGCGCGCACCGCCTCGACCAGTTCGCGCTCGGCGCCGTTCTTCAGCAGCAGGTCGACGTCGTCCTCGGTGACCGGTGCGCGCAAGCCTCGTTCGCGCAGTTCGGCGAGCAGCGTCGCCTGCGAGCGTCCGCCCTGCAGTCCGGCGAGGATCTCGCTGACGCTCAAGGGCGGCAGCACCGTCTGGTAGGCGGCCGGCACGGACCGGACACCGCCGTAGCGCACGGTGTCGGTGGTCGTGCACGCGCTCGCAAGCAGCGCGCAGCCCAGTGCCAGGGTGCGCAGCGCAAAGGCTGCACGGGTACTCGGATAGTCCATGTTTTCTAAACGACTGTCGGGCCCGCTACGTTGACCCGGTTCAATCACCCGAAGCCGCGTGCGCAGCCGGCGGCCTCGCACGTTGCAGCCTCGGCAGCCAGCCGGACGCCGTCGTCAGGCTGGCATCGAAAGGATGCTGCGCGTGGGGGTAGAGCGCGCGAATGCGCTCCACGTAAGCGAGCGTCTCGGCGTACGGTGGCACGCCGCGGTGGCGGTCGACGGCGCCTTCGCCCGCGTTGTAGGCGGCCAGCGCGAGTGCCACGTCTCCGCGGAAGTAGGACAGCAGCCAGCGCAGGTAGCGCATGCCGCCGCGCAGGTTCTCGGCAGGATCGAGGATGTCGCGTACCGCGAAGCGCTCGGCGGTTTCCGGTATCAGCTGCATCAGCCCCTGCGCGTTCTTCGGCGAGCGCGCCGCCGGATCGAAGTTCGACTCGACGTGGATCAACGCGAGGACCAGTCCCGGGTCGAGCCTGAACTCGCGCGCGATGCGGGTCGCAATGCGCTCCAGCCGGTGACGCGGGCTGCCCGGCGCCGCCGACGGCAGCCGCTTGTCCGGGACGATGGCCTTCGGCGCGACGCCCCGGGCCGGCGCGGGGGCAGGGGCGGCGGCGAGGGGCAGCGGCTCGGGATCGATCTCCGCCAGCGGCCGGTACGGCTGGCGCAGGCATTCCGGCAGCTTGTCGTGGCCCGTGACCACGCCGGCAGCGCGCCGGAACAGGGTTTCGGCGATCGCGTCGTCGCGGGGCCGGCCACGGCCGTGCGCGTACATCCAGCCCATGCGCAGCAACGCATCGGCGTGATCGAGGCGAGCCGCCTCGCAATAGAGCGCATAGGCCTTCGCGTAGCTGCGCGCGCGTCCCGCGGCTTCTTCGTGGTGGATCGCGAGTTCGACCAGTTCGCCAACGCGCTGCGCGGCTTCGGGCGCTTGCGCGGACACAGGCGTCGGGGCGGCAAGCGCGAGCGACGCTGCCGAAGCGGCGAGGGCGGCGGAGGCGGCAGGAACACGCATGGATCGTTCCTCGGCCGCATCAGGATAGCCCAGCGAGCGTCGCGGTGCAGCCTCGGAGACGCATGCCGGCGGGGAATTCTGCAGGCGCCAGGCGCCCTCGCGGGCGCGACGTCAGTCCGCCCGGTAGTCGTGCACGACGATGCGGCGCGCCGGCCCGGCATGCACCAGGCACGCCTTGTGGCCTGCGTCGATCTCCAGGTCGGCGAAGGACCAGCAGCGTTCGCGTGCAGCCGGATTGCGGTCGAAGGCGAGCATCGGCCTGCCGTCGGCCCCCACCGTGATGCCGATGTCGGGCAGCGAACGGCTCAGGCCCTCGCCGAGCGCCTTCACGTAGGCTTCCTTGCGTACCCAGACCGTGGCGAGCGCCGCCGCGCGCGCCGTTGGCGCAGCGGCCAGCACGAACGTCCGCTCGGCGTCCGACAGCACCCAGGCGAAGTCGTCCAGGTCGGCGAACTCCGGACGGATCTCTTCCACGTCCACGCCGACCTCGACGTCGGCGATGGCGTGCA
>CAZBTE010000256.1:0-3763 GCA_964494665.1 uncultured Limnobacter sp. | reverse complement strand
GATGTGGTGCTGCGCGGGCCCGGTGCGATGCTGCGCGCGGCGCGGCCTGCGCGTCAGCCTGCGCGTCAGCCTGCGTTGGTCGCCAGCGCGCGCGAGATCAGCAGGCGCTGGATGTCGCTGGTCCCTTCGTAGATCTGGCAGATGCGCGCATCGCGCCAGATGCGCTCGACCGGGAAGTCGGTGGTGTAGCCGTAGCCGCCGTGGATCTGGATGGCGTCCGAGCAGACGCTCTCGGCGACCGTCGAAGCGAAGAGCTTGGCCATCGCCGCTTCCTTCAGGCACGGCTGCCCCGCGTCCTTCATCTGCGCGGCGTGATGCACGAGCTGGCGCGCGGCCTCGATGTTCGTGGCCATGTCGGCGAGGCGAAACGACACCGCCTGGTGCTCGAAGATCGGCACCCCGAAGGACTCGCGTTCGTGCGAATAACGCAGTGCCGCGTCGAACGCGGCGCGCGCCATGCCGACCGACTGCGATGCGATGGCGATGCGCCCGCCTTCGAGCCCCGACAGCGCGATGCGATAGCCCTGGCCTTCGTCGCCGACGCGGAAGGCGTCGGGCACGCGGCATCGCTCGAAGGCGATCTGCGCGGTGTCCGAAGCGTGCTGTCCGACCTTCTCCTCGAGCCGCGCGACGCGGTAGCCCGGGGTGTCGGTAGGGACGATGAACGCGCTGATGCCGCGCTTGCCGGCGCCGCGTTCGGTGACGGCGAAGACGATCGCCACGTCTGCCGTCTTGCCCGACGTGATGAACTGCTTGACGCCATCGATGACCCAGTGGTCGCCGTCGCGCACGGCGACCGTGCGCAGGCTCGACGCGTCCGAGCCCGCCTGCGGCTCGGTCAGGCAGAAGGCGCCCAGCTTGCGACCCGCGGCAAGCGGCCGCAACCAGCGTTCCTTCTGTTCGTCGCTGCCCCAGGCGAGCAGGATCGAGCATGCGAGCGAGTTGACCGCGACGATGGTCGACGTTGCGCCGTCGCCGGCGGCGATTTCCTCGAGCACGACCGAGAGCGAGACATAGTCGAGCCCTGCGCCGCCCCAACGTTCGGGGACGACGATGCCGTAACAGCCGAGCGACGCGAGCCCCGCGAGCGCCTCGGCCGGAAAGGTCGACTCGCGATCCCAGCGCGCCGCGTGCGGCGCGATCTCGTTGCGCACGAACGCGCGCACCGCGTCGCGCGTCATCTGCTGTTCTTCTGTCAGCATCATCGATTCACCACGCGAGTGCACCCCTCGCCCAGGTATTGCCGCGCGAACTCCAGGCCGAGTCCGCGCGAGGCCCCGATCACCAGCGCCGCGGGCATCCCTCAGAGCATTTCGATCGCGACCGCGGTGGCTTCGCCGCCGCCGATGCACAGCGAGGCGACGCCCTTCTTCAGGCCGCGCTTGCGCAGCGCACCGATCAGCGTGACGATCAGTCGCGCGCCCGAGGCGCCGATCGGGTGGCCCAGCGCGCAGGCGCCGCCATGCACGTTGACCTGGTCGTGTGCCAGGCCGTGGTCCTTCATCGCGGCCATCGTGACCACGGCGAAGGCTTCGTTGATCTCGTACAGGTCGACCGACTTCGTGTTCCAGCCGGTCTTCTCGTAGAGCTTCGCGATCGCGCCGACCGGCGCGGTGGTGAACCACTGCGGTTCCTGCGAGTGCGTGGCGTGGCCGACCAGGCGCGCAAGCGGCTTGCAGCCGAGCCGCTCGGCGGTGGACGCGCGCATCAGCACCAGCGCGGCGGCGCCGTCGGAGATCGACGAGGAGGTCGCCGCGGTGACCGTGCCGTCCTTGCGGAACGCGGCCTTCAGCGTGGGGATCTTCTCGACGTTGGCCTTGTACGGCGATTCGTCCTTGCCGACCACGACGTCGCCCTTGCGCCCGGCCACCGTGACCGGCGCGATCTCCCACTCGAAGCTGCCGTCGTTGTTGGCGGCCAGCGCACGGCGCGTCGATTCGATCGCGTAGGCGTCCTGCTCCTCGCGCGTGAAGCCGTACTTGGCCGCGCAGTCCTCGGCGTACTGGCCCATCGACTTGCCGCCGCCGTTGGGGGTCTTCTCGTAGGCGTCTTCCAGGCCGTCGAGCGCCATGTGGTCGTACATCGTGCCGTGGCCGTAGCGATAGCCGCCGCGGCCCTTGAGCAGCAGGTAGGGCGCGTTGCTCATGCTCTCCATGCCGCCGGCCACGACGATGTCCTGGCTGCCCGCGACGAGCAGGTCGTGCCCGAGCATTGCGGCCTTCATGCCCGAACCGCACACCTTGTTGATGGTGGTGGCGCCGGTCGAACGCGGCAGTCCGGCGCCGAGCGTGGCCTGGCGCGCCGGCGCCTGGCCCTGTCCGGCGGGCAGCACGCAGCCCATGATCACTTCCTGGACCTGTTCGGGTTTCAGGCCGGCGCGCTCGACGGCGGCGCGGATCGCGATTGCGCCGAGTTGCTGGCCGGCCAGGCTCGAGAGTTCGCCCATCATCGCGCCGATGGGCGTGCGGGCTGCGGAAACGATGACGATCGGATCGCTCATGAGTTTCTCCTGCTGGAATGATCGAAGATCTGAACGGTACAAGGATGCGACATACGTGCGGGCTTGTCGATGACGAGGGACCTGCGCGAGCGGCTCGGGCTGCGGCCGCTGCTAGGCGTCCAGTGCCGCGGCCGGCTCCGCGGCAAGCCGGTGACTGAAGCGCAGGGTTTCGGGATACGGGAACACGTCGTCGAGCTCGCCCTCGCGGATGCGGCGCTGACGTTCCTGCCAGTAGTCGGCGTCGAGCAGGTCGGCGTGGTGCTTCATGAACAGCTCGCGGATGCGCGGATTGCCGAGCAGGAACGTGGCGAACTCCTCCGGGAACACGTCGTGCGCCCCGACCGAGTACCACGGCTCGGCCGACATCTCGTCCTCGGGCGTGCGCGGCGGCGGAATGCGCCGGAAATTCAGGTCGGTGATGTAGGCGACTTCGTCGTAGTCGTAGAACACCACGCGGCCCTGACGCGTGACGCCGAAGTTCTTGTACAGCATGTCGCCGGGGAACATGTTGGCCGCCACCATCTGCTTGATCGCTTCGCCGTACTCGATGATCGCGTGCTCGCGCCCGGCGTCGTCGGCGCTCTCGAGGTACAGGTTCAGCGGCACCATGCGCCGCTCGATGTACAGGTGGCGGATCACGATCGAGTCGCCCTCGTCGTCGATCAGCGACGGCGCGTACTCGCGCAGCTCGGCGAGCAGCCTGGGGTCGATGCGGTTCTTCGGGAACGGAACGTCGGAATACTCCCAGGTGTCGGCCATGCGCCCGGCGCGGTCGTGGAATTTCACCAGCTGGTACTGCGACTTGATGAATTCGCGGGTGACTTCCTTGCCGCGCTTGTCCTTGATGACCTTGAACACGTACGGGAACGACGGCAACGTGAACACCAGCATCACCAGCCCGGCGATGCCCGGCGCGACCACGAAGCGGTCGTGCGAATACTTCAGGTGCTGCAGCAGGTCGCGATAGAACAGTGTCTTGCCCTGCTTGTGGAAGCCCAGCATCGTGTACAGCTCGGATTCGGGCTTGGTGGGCATCAGCGTGCGCAGGAAGCGCACGTAGGCCGAAGGCACGTCCATGTCCACCAGGAAGTAGGCACGCGCGAAGTTGAACAGCGCCTCGATGCGTTCGCTGCCGAACAGCAGCGTGTCCAGGTACAGCCGGCCCTGCGAGTCGCGCAGGATGGGAATCGCGAACGGCAGCAGCTCGCCGTCGTTGACGAAGCGGCCGATCAGGTAGGCGCCCTTGTTGCGGAAGAACAGCGT
>CAZBTE010000255.1:0-3839 GCA_964494665.1 uncultured Limnobacter sp. | reverse complement strand
TGCGCAACCTCGAGCGCCAGCCGGTGAAGTCGGCGTTGTCGGTGCTGGGCATCGCGCTGTCGGTGGCGATCCTCGTTCTGAGCGGCCTGCAGGAGGGTGCGATCGGACGCATGATCGACGTGCAGTTCCGCGTCGCGCAGCGCCAGGACGTCATGGTGGCCTTCAACGAACCGGCCTCGCAGCGCGCGGTGCACGAGCTGGCGGCGCTGCCCGGGGTGCGGCACGTGGAGGGCTTTCGCGCGGTGCCGGTGATCCTGCGCCATGGCCATCGCGAGTACCGCACGACGCTGCAGGGCTACCAGCCCGACGGGCAGCTGTTCCGCGTGCTCGACGACCGGCTGCGCCCGATCGCGCTCGACGAGGAGGGCGTGATGATGACCGGGCACCTCGGCCGCCTGCTCGGCCTGGGCGCCGGCGACCGGGTGCAGGTGCAGGTCCTCGACGGGCGGCGCGCCCGGCTCGACATCCCGGTGGCCGGGCTGGTGACCGAGTACATCGGCGTGGGCGCCTACCTGCCGCAGCAGACGCTCAACCGCCTGCTGCGCGAGGGGCCGGCGATCAGCGGCGCGTTCCTCGCGGTGGCGCCGGAGGCGCTGCACGACACGCCGCGCCGCCTGGAGCAGATGCCGCGCGTGGCCGGCGTGACGCTGCGCGAGCACACCATCGGCGCGTTTCGCGAGCTGATGGGCGAGACGATGCTGGTCTATGCACTGTTCGTCATCGTGCTGGCCGGCTCGATCGCGTTCGCAGTCGTCTACAACAACGCGCGCATCGCGCTGGCCGAGCGCAGCCACGAGCTGTCCAGCCTGCGCGTGCTCGGATTCACCCGTGCCGAGATCGCGTACGTGCTGCTGGGCGAGCTGGCCGTGCTCACGCTGGCGGCGATCCCGCTCGGCTTCGCGATCGGCGCCGGCTTCGGCTGGCTGGTGACGCTCGCGATGCAGAACGACCTGTTCCGCATTCCGTTCGTGATCGAGCCGCCGGCCTTCGCAACCGCCGCCGCCACAGTGCTCGCGGCCGCGCTGCTATCTTCGCTGCTGGTTGGACGCAACCTGCGCCGGCTCGACATGGTGGCCGCGCTCAAGGCTTCGGAGTAGAGACTCGTGACGACATCCGCCCGGCCCGCCCGCCGCACGCTGTTGCTGATCCTGCTCGCGGCGCTGATCGTGGCCGGCCTGGTGCTCGGCTTTCGCGAGCCGCCGCCGCTGGTCGATGCCGCCGAGGTCACGCGTGGCCCGTTCCGGGTCACCGTCGAGGAGGAGGGGCGCACGCGCGTGAAGGACCGCTACCAGCTGTCCGCGCCGATCGCCGGCCAGATGAGCCGCGTGACGCTGGAACCGGGTGATCGCGTCGCGCCCGGCGACGCGCTGTTCGTGATCGACCCGCAGCCGGCTGCGCCGCTCGACGCGCGCGCGCGAGCACAGGCTCAGGCGACGCTGGCACGCGCCGAGTCGGCGCTGCAGGCATCGCAGACGCAGATGCAGGTCGAGCAGGCGCGCGCTGCGCTGGCCGACAGCGAGCTGGCGCGACTCGAGCCACTCGGGGCGAGCGGGCACGTGTCGGCAGCCGCGCTCGAGCGCGCGCAGGCCGAGGCGCGCAGCGCGACCGCCGCGCTGCGCTCGGCGCGCTTCGCGGTCGACGTGGCGCGCCACGAGCGCGACGTGGCGCGCGCTGCGCTGGGCGCGCACGATGCCGGCCGCGGCTCGGCACCGCTGCAGGTACGCTCGCCGGTCGAGGCAACCGTGCTGCGGCGGCTGCGCGAGAGCGCCGGCGCGGTGCAACCGGGAACCGAAGTGCTGACGCTGGGCGACCTCGACAGCCTCGAGGTCGAGGTCGACGTGCTGTCGCCCGACGCGGTACGCCTGCAACCCGGCATGCGGGTGGAGTTCGAGCGCTGGGGCGGCGACGAGACGCTGACCGGGCGTGTGCGGCGCGTCGAGCCGTCGGGGTTCACGAAGATCTCGGCGCTCGGCGTCGAAGAGCAGCGCGTGTGGGTGATGGTCGAGCCGGACGGCGAGCGCGAAGCATGGCGCAGGCTGGGCGACGGCTACCGCGTCGAGGCGCGCTTCGTCGTCTGGCAGCACGACGACGTGCTGCAGGTGCCGGCCGGCGCCTTGTTCCGCGAGGACGATCGCTGGGCGGCCTACGTGCTCGACGGCGACCGCGTGCGCCGCCGGCAGGTCGAGGTGGGCCGGCGCAGCGGCCTGCTGGCACAGGTGCTCGGCGGCCTGCAGGCGGGCGAGCGGCTGGTGCTGCACCCGGGGCGCGACCTGCGCGACGGCGACCGGGTACGCGTGCGGTGAGCCGCTCCGGGCGCGCCCGGCGCGGCCGCGGCGACCTGCTCACGCAGCGCTTGATCTGCATCAATCGATGCCATCGCAACTAACCCGGGAGGGGGGTGCCGGGACCTTGCCGGCACCGCGCCGATAATGGTAAAACGGTACCGAAATACCAGAGGTGGCGCATGGTCATGCACATCGTCGTCTGCGTGAAGCAGGTGCCGGATTCGAGCCAGATACGGGTTCACCCGGTCACCAACACGATCATGCGCCAGGGCGTGCCCGCGGTGGTCAATCCGTTCGACCTGGTCTCGCTCGAGGAGGCGCTTCGCATCAAGGACTGCTTCGGCGCGAAGGTCACCGTGCTCAGCATGGGCCCGAAGATGGCGGCCGACGCGCTCAGGAAGTGCGTGTCGTTCGGCGCCGACGACGCGGTGCTGATCACCGACCGCGTGTTCGCGGGCTCCGACACGCTGGCCACCTCGTACGCACTGGCATCGGCGATCCGCACCATCGGCGCGGAGCATCCGATCGACATGGTGTTCTGCGGCAAGCAGACCATCGACGGCGACACCGCGCAGGTGGGGCCGGGCATCGCGCGCCGGCTCGGCCTGCAGCAGCTCACCTACGTGTCGCGCATCGAGTCGGTCGACCCCGATGCGCGCGAGATCGTCGTGCACCGTCGCGCCGAAGGCGGCGTGCAGGTGCTGAAGACGAAGCTGCCGTGCCTGGTCACGATGATGGAAGGCGCCAACACGATCAGGTTCGCCGACATGGACGACATGTTCCGCGCCGCGCGCTGCACGGTGCTGGAGTGGGACCACAAGGCCGCCGGCATCGGCGAGCTCGCGCGCTGCGGCCTGAAGGGTTCGCCCACGGTGGTGAAGAAAGTGTTCGCGCCGCAGCCGCGGGCGAACAAGGCCGAGGTCGTCGACGCCAGCGGCAAGTCGCCGCGCGAGGCGGCCGAGGCGCTGCTCGAGCGGCTGTTCGCGAAACATCCCGAGCTGCAACAGGAGATCGCTCGATGAGCAGCGAAGAGCACGCGGCGCCCGCCCCATCGGCGGCTGCGCCGCGCCGGGCCGATGGCGCCGACCTCGGCGCCTGGCGGGGCGTCTGGGTGAACGTCGAGCTCGAGCGAGGGCGCGTGCACCCGGTGTCGTGGGAGCTGCTCGGCGAGGGACGCAAGCTGGCCGACCATCTCGGCGTGCCGCTGTCGGGCGTGGTGCTGGGGCCGGACGACGACGCCACCACCGAGGCGTGCACGGAAGCCTTCCGCCACGGCGCCGACAGCGTCTACGTGGTGCGCGACCCGGTGCTGGCCCACTACCGCACCGAACCGTACACGCAGGCGCTCACCGACCTGGTCGAGCGCAACAAGCCGGAGATCCTGCTGCTGGGCGCGACCACGCTGGGCCGCGACCTGGCCGGCGCGGTGGCCACCACGCTCGGCACCGGGCTCACCGCCGACTGTACCGAGCTGCGCATCGACGACGAGACGCGCAGCCTCGCCGCCACGCGGCCCACCTTCGGCGGCACGCTGCTGTGCACGATCCACACGCT
>CAZBTE010000254.1:0-3840 GCA_964494665.1 uncultured Limnobacter sp. | reverse complement strand
AGAACTCCTGGCCGAGCGTCATCGGCACGGCGTCCTGCAACTGCGTGCGTCCGATCTTCAGCACGTCGGCGAACTCGACGGCCTTGTCCTCGAAGGCCCGCCGGAGCGCCTCCATCGCGTCGACCAGCGCGAAGATGCCGAACCAGATCGCGAGCTTGAGCGCCGTCGGATAGACGTCGTTGGTGCTCTGGCTCATGTTGACGTGCTCGATCGGGTGCAGCACGGCGTAGTCGCCGCGTGCATGCCCCATCAATTCGAGCGCGCGGTTGGCGATCACCTCGTTGGCGTTCATGTTGGTGGAGGTGCCGGCTCCTCCCTGGATCACGTCGACGACGAACTGGTCGTGCAGGTTGCCCTCGCGCACGTCTTCGCACGCGCGCGCGATGGCGTCGGTGTGCGCGTCGCCGAGCAGGCCGAGCTCGTTGTTGGCCAGCGCCGCGGCCTGCTTGATGCAGGCCAGCGCGCGGATCAGGTCGGGATAGATCGAGATCGGCGTGCCGGTGATCGGGAAGTTCTCGACCGCGCGCAGCGTATGCACGCCGTAGTAGGCGTCGATAGGGACGGCGCGGTCACCGAGCAGGTCGTGTTCGATGCGGGTGGCCGGTTGCGTCATGCCGTTGCCTGCGGCAGCCGCACCAGGGTCGCGAGCACGAAGCTGTCCTCGATCGCATGCACCGAATGCGCGGCGCCGCCGGCCAGGTACATCAGCTCGCCGGCACGCATCGGGCGGCTGGTGTCGTCGGTTCGCACGTCGATCACGCCTTCCATGCAGTGCAGCGTCATCGGACCTGCCACCGCGTGCTCGGGCAGCGACTTGCCGGCCGGCAGCAACAGCCGCATCACTTCGATGTGGCCGTCGCGCACGATGGCCGTGGAGGGGGAATCGCCGATGCGGGTTCCGGGCGGGCGAATCTCCACGACGTCGCCCGAATTCGCGTGGGACAGTGCCATTGGAGATCTCCTCGTCAACCCGGCTTGCCGTCGAGGCGCGGACGCGTGAGCACCGGCCAGTAGCGGACAGCATACAGGCCGAACGCGGCGGCCCACAACAGCGCCGACAGCTGCATCCAGAACACGTGCAGCCCCGGCAGCAGCATCGCGCCGAACACGCGCGCGGCGGCGGCCGCGAACACCAGCAGGTACGCCGTGGTCTCGAAGCCGTCCGCAGCCAGCGGTCGCGCGGTATGGCCGCGCGCGGTGCGCGTGATCATGCCGAGCGTGAGGCCGCCGATACCTCCGACGGTGAGCGCGTGCAGCGCGAGCGATTCGGCCACCCAGCCGAAGCCGGCCAGGCCGCGCAGCAGCAGGTGCACGACGATCCAGGCGTAGGCGACGTGCAGCACCCACACCAGCGGGGTGCCGAACGTGCGCCACGGCTGCCACAGCGCAAGGCGCCAGGCGTGGGCGACGGCGGCCACCAGCGCGACCGCCGGCGCGAGCGCCGGCACGCCGGGGGCGTGATCGGCCAGGAACAGCGCGATCACGGCGCCGAGCGAAAACCGCTCGAGCCACGGCCGCCGCGCGGCCTGCGTGCCCGGCACGCCGTTGTTGGTGAACATCGGCACCACGCGCCCGGCCATCACCACCATGATGAACAGCACCACGTCGAAGCCGAGCTGCAGCGTGAAACGCGGCGAGGCGTCGACCATGCCGGCGAACGCCGCATGCGTGGCGAGCTGGATCACGCCGAGCAGCGCCAGCAGGCCGATGAAGAAGTAGTTGCGCGTGTTGCGCGCGCGCACGATCGGCAGCGCGATGCCCACCGCGGCAGCGAACGGGAACGCCGCGTTAACGACGGCCGCGACGGCGCTCCACGGGGTCAGGATCAGCAGCCGGCCGGCCACCCACAACGCCGTCAGCGCCATCAGCGCCGTACCGGTCGGCGTGGGCTGGCCGGTCCAGTTGCGCACGGCGGTGAGCAGGAAGCCGACGATCACCGCCAGCGTGTAGCCGAACAGCATCTCGTGGCCGTGCCAGAGCGCCCCCTGCAGGTAGGCGCCGTTCATCCTGCCCGTGTACTGCAGCGCCCACAGCCCGACGCCCAGCGCGGCGAAAACCGCGGCCAGCAGGTAGAAGGGGCGAAAGCCCAGCTGCCACAACGCGAAGGCGGGCGGCGCCGGCGGCGCCGGCGTGGTGCTGCCCGGCCGACGGGCCTGGGTCTCTTGCATGTCGGTTCGCTCCGGAGGACGTCGGTGGGATCGGACGGCGTCAGTAGAGGATGCGGCAACGGATCGTGCCGTCGATCGCGCACAGTTCGTCGAGCGCGACCTGGCTGGCCGCCGCGTCGACGTCGATCACCACGTAGCCCAGCAACGCGTTGGTCTGCAGGTACTGGGCAGCGATGTTGATGCCGGCGTGCGAGAAGCGCTCGTTGATGCTCGCGATGATACCCGGCACGTTGCGGTGGATGTGCAGCAGCCGGCACATGCCGGTGTGCTCGGGCAGCGATACCTCGGGAAAGTTCACCGCGGAGACGGTGGAGCCGTTGTCGCTGTAGCGCAGCAGCTTGGCCGCCACCTCGCCGCCGATGCTGGCCTGCGCCTCCGAGGTCGATCCGCCGATGTGCGGTGTGAGGATCACGTTGTCGAAGCGCATGAGCGGCGAATCGAATACGCCGTCGTTGCCCTTCGGTTCGACCGGGAACACGTCGATCGCCGCGCCGCGCAGGTGCTCGCGTTCCAGCGCGTCGGCAAGCGCGTCGATGTCCACCACGTTTCCACGCGACGCGTTGATCAGGTAACTGCCGCGCTTCATCTTCGCCAGTTGCGGCGCGGCGATCATGTCTTTCGTGGCCGGCGTGGCCGGCACGTGCAGCGTGACGACGTCGGAGGCGGCCAGCAGCGCGTCCAGCGAATCGGCCTGGCGCGCGTTTCCGAGCGGCAGCTTCTTCTCGATGTCGCGAAACAGCACCGACATCCCCAGTTGCTCTGCCAGGATGCCGATCTGCGTGCCGATGTGGCCGTAGCCGACGATGCCCAGCGTCTTGCCGCGCACTTCGTACGAACCGGCCGCGCTCTTCTCCCAGGCGCCGCGGTGCAGCTTCGCGTTCTTCGCCGGAATTCCCCGCATCAGCATGATGATCTCGCCCAGGACCAGCTCTGCGACGCTGCGCGTGTTCGAGAACGGTGCGTTGAACACCGGGATGCCGCGCCGCGCCGCGGCCTCCAGGTCGACCTGGTTGGTGCCGATGCAGAAGCAGCCGATCGCGTTGAGCCGCGGTGCGCGCGCCAGCACGTCCGCGGTGAGGTGGGTGCGCGAGCGGATGCCGACGAAGTGGGCAGTCTCGATCGCTCGCACCAGCTCGTCGCCCGAAAATGACTGGCGGTGAGTCTCGATGTTGGTGTACCCGTCGGCGCGCAGCGCGGCTTCGGCCGACGCGTGGATACCCTCGAACAGGACGAACTTGAGCTTTTCCTTCGGGACGGAGAGGCGGGGTGCAGGGAGGCTCATCGCGCGGGAGGCAAGCGGCCTGCTAGGCCGGGCACACGGCCGCCAGCATGCGGCCGACCAGTGGATTCTAGGGTGCTTCGTCCGGGCATTGCCCGAGTACGGGTATTGAGCGAATCGGCGACCTCTTGCACCATGTCTCACACGATCCGGCGCCGCCCATGCACGCCGCCGCACGACTGGAGCCGCTCCCATGCCGACCATCTTCGAGAGACTGTACGCGGGCGAGCTGCCCTGCGCCCGCGTGTACGCCGACGAGCACGTGTTCGCGTTCATGGACGCGGGCCAGGTCAACGACGGCCACGTGATCGTCGCGTCGATCAAGCCCTACGAGACGCTGATGGATGCCGACGAAGCCACGGCGACTGCGATGATGCGCGCCGCACGACGGAT